>JAJZSX010000489.1 GCA_021849435.1 Actinomycetes bacterium
CGGAACGACCTTCGGCGCGCCCACCCCTGGCGAGGTTCGCCTCGCCGAGATGCTCGTGGCGCGCGTTCGCGGTCTCGAGCAGGTGCGCTTCGTCTCCTCGGGCACCGAAGCGGCGATGAGCGCAGTACGCCTCGCGCGCGGCGCGACGGGTCGCAACCACGTGGTCAAGTTCGACGGCTGCTATCACGGTCACTCCGACGGCCTGCTGGTCGCCGGCGGCAGCGGTGTGGCCCAGCTGGGTCTGCCGGGATCGGCCGGGGTGACCTCCGGCGCGGTCGCCGACACCGTGGTCGCCCCCTACAACGCGGTGCCCCGCTTGGACGAGACGGTCGCCGCGGTAATCGTCGAGCCGGTCGCGGCCAACATGAATCTGGTCGCACCCGCGGCGGGCTTTCTCGCGGGGCTGCGCGCCGAGTGTGACCGGGTGGGCGCACTTCTCATCTACGACGAGGTCATCACGGGCTTTCGACTGGGTGTGGGCGGCGCGCAGGCCTACTACGGAGTCGCGCCCGACCTGTGGTGCTTCGGCAAGGTGATCGGTGGCGGACTGCCGGTGGGGGCCTTCGGTGGTTCGGCCGAGCTGCTCGGCTACCTCGCCCCGAACGGACCCGTGTACCAGGCCGGCACCCTCTCGGGCAATCCGCTGGCCATGGCGGCCGGCGCCACGGTGCTCGAGCTCGTGGGCGCGGACGACTACGCGGGTTTGGCGACGCGCGTCGAACACTTCGCCGCGCACCTCGAGCAGGCGATTGGCGCCAGCGGGCTCGTCGCGCGCGTGCCGCGCGTGGGCCCCCTCGCCGGGCTCTTCCTCTCGCGAGAGGAGTTCGCCGCGCCGGCCAACTTCGCCGAAGCGCGCGCGCTCGCCGAGAACGGCCTCTACGCCCTCTTCTTTCACGCGATGCTGCGACGCGGCGTGGCGCTGGCCCCGGGGGCCTACGAGATCCTCTTCGTCGGACTCGCCCACGGCGAGTCCGAACTCGACCTCGCACTCGAGGCCGCGGCCGGGGCCGCCGCCGAGGTCGCGGCCACCCTCGCGTGACGACGCTGTCCTCATCCGGCTGGAGCGTGCACCCGAGCTTCGTGCCCCACGGTCCCACCTCGCCGGTCACGCTGCTCCTTGACGACGAGGGGCTCACCCAGCTCGCCGGCGTCTACCCCGTGGCCTGGCAGACACCCTGGAGCGAGATCGCCCACCCCCAGCTCGTGCGCACCGGGCGCTCCCTAGCTCTCTTTGCCACCATCGGCGACGTGCGCTACGCCTGGCGCAGCACTTCGAACGCGGACTACGAGAACCTACGCGCGATCGTGCTCGACCACGGTGGCGAGGTCGCGCGTCGACGGCGCCGCGCCGGCGCACTGGTCGCCGCGGCGGTGCTGCTGCTGGCTTCCTTTGCCGGGGGCATCGCCGCGTGGTTCTCGGGGCCCTCTAGCGAGCTCGCCGACGCCCGTGCGGCCAATCTGACCCTGCGCGACCTGCCCCCGGGCTACGCGGTGACACCCACGTCGGTGCTGGGCTTCATCTTCCCGCCGGCGAATCAAGTCATCACGTCGACGCCGACGACCGCCGCGCCGGTGAGTTCCTCCTGGACCCGGGCGATCGCCGCGTTCCAGTCGTGCCTCGGGGTCTCGAACGCGAAGGACCGCGTCTACGGCGCCGCCGGGCAGATGCCCGACTACCAGGTCTCCTCGCCGATCTTCTCCTCCAGCGACTTCGGCGGCATCCAGCTCGCCTCGACCTCGCAGTACTACGCGACGACCACGATGGTCGAAAAGGACGTCGCCGAGATGAGTCGCGCGGGCTTTGGGGCCTGCTTCGCGCGCTCCAACGCCGACCTGGTGTACTCGGGCGCGACGGGTTCTTCGGCCAGCCTGACCGGCGGCATCAACTGGAATCCGCCGACCTACGCGCGCGGCTGGTTGCGAGCGGGAGTGGCCGATCTCACGGTTCCCGGGGCGGGCACCCCCTTGCACCTCGTGATGGCCGTCGCGGCCGAGGGGCACTACGAGGTCACCCTGGGCGTGCTGGTGGCCGAGTGGCCCCAGAGCGCGTCATTCGTCGCGGGACTGCTCTCGACTCTCAAGGCGCGCATCGGCCCGAGCGGCGCCATCTCGGCGTAGCGCGTTCGCATCTACGGTCATTGCGTGAGAGGCGCCGAGTCCGACGAGGTGACGTGTCCGTGATCACGCTGCGCGCGCTGTGCGACGACCTCGACGCAGTCTTGTCAATGATGTGACCCCGTAGCCGTCACTCTGGCGGCCTTTGCCGCGGCTGATCCCGACGACCGGACCGCCTTCGACGCTCACATGAGAGCAGTTCAACGCTCGCCGGACAACCTGGTGAGAGCGGTCACGAGCGACGGAGCCTTCGTGGGCACCGCCGCGAGATTCGCGTCCGAGGGCCACCGCGAGGTGACCTACTGGATCGAGCGCCGCCACTGGGGTCAGGGGATCGCGACGCGAGCGCTCGCTGCTGCTCGAAGAGGACCACACGCGGCCACTTCGCGCTCGGGTGGCGAGCGACAACGTTTCGTCGCGTCGGGTCCTGGAAAGGTCGGGTTTCACCCCGATCGGCGCCGAGTTCTCCTACGCGCCGGGACACTCACGCAAGATCGACGAGACGATCTTTGAACTGCGTTGACGGGCGAGAGACTTCATCGCCTGTCAGTGCAGCAGGCTCGCCAGATGGCGGCGCCGCTCGGGCCACTCCGTGTCGATAAAGGAATAGATCGCACTATCGCGATAGCGCCCCTCCTCGCCGGCCACCACCGAGGGCTGCCAGTGGCGCAGCACGCCCTCGAACGTGGCCCCGAGGCGTGCGATCGCGGCGCGGCTGCGCTCATTGCGCGCGTCGGTCTTAAAGTCCACGCGCGCCAC
>JAJZSX010000490.1 GCA_021849435.1 Actinomycetes bacterium
ACTGGTAGAAACTGAGAGGCGATGATCTTTCTCGCAACGAGCAGAATGGAGGACCCCAGTGATTCCAAGGCCTTTGGGCGCTTGGGCTTTGGTGGGCCGCCCGGGTCTCGATCCCGGCACCTTGGGAGTGTTTCCAGAATGTCCAGGGGCGTCACTCAGCGTCCAAATCTGCTGGTCGGGAGAATTGGAATGTCCACCAACGTCCGCTGAAATCCTCTCACGTGTGAATTCGTGGCTCGACAGTTGGCTAGACAAGGGCTCGTTTCATGGCGTGGGCATTATCCAGTTTCGAGGGGCTGACGGCGAGGTGTTGGACCTGCGTATAGGCGAGGGAACGAAGGACGGTTGACCTCTTGTATGCCACGCTGAAGTCTTCGGGAGTCCAAGTTCAACTGGTCTGACCTGCTTGGAACACCTCCGCAAACGATCCGTGTCGTACCATCAAGCTATGTCTTGTGAGAACTTCGGCGGTCACCCTGGCGCGGCCGAGGTGTGCCTGCTCTCCGGGCCTGGGAGACGGCCATGACAGTCAGAGTACCTGTCAGCAACACCTTGCTCACTTGGGCGCGAGAGCGTTCCCGACTGGCTCGTGACGAACTGGTTTCCCGCTTCCCAGCGTTGTCAGCCTGGGAAGAGGGAACGAAGCGGCCCACCCTCAAGCAACTGGAGCGGTTCGCCCAAGCGACGCATACGCCTATTGGCTACATGTTTCTGTTAGAGCCACCCGAGGAGCCTCTGCCGATACCCGACTTCCGGACGATCGGAGACGCTGAAATCAGACATGCGAGCCCTGACCTGCTCGACACGGTCTACCAATGTCAGCAGCGCCAAGAGTGGTACCGGGACTATGCGAGGGTTCACCGTGAGTCTCCCGTACCGTTCGTCGGAACGTTCTCCGTTGGCATGGACATCGTCGAAGCTGCCGCGCAGATGAGTGCGGTCCTGTCCTTCGCTCCGGGAGAGCGAGGCACGACCTGGAGCGAGGCATTCCGGCGCCTGATCGAAGAGGCGGACAATCACGGCGTATTGGTCATGGTGAGTGGCATCGTTGGGAGTAACACCCATCGCAAGCTCGACCCGCAAGAGTTCCGAGGCTTCGCCCTCGCTGACGAGTTGGCCCCAGTCATCTTCGTTAATGGGTCTGACACGAAGGCCGCTCAGATTTTCACGCTCGCCCATGAGCTGGTCCATATCTGGCTTGGCGAATCCGCCGTTGACGATCCGGAGATGAGCGCCTTTTCGAGTAACTCGACGGAACGGTGGTGCAATGAAGTTGCCGCAGAGTTTTTACTCCCGGCCGCTGCCCTACGAGGTGTCTCGGTAGACCGAGATGATCTAACCCCGATCATTCACGAGAAGTCCGTTGATGGCCCTCGATCTATTTTCGTGAACTGCTCGTCGGCGACCGTCCCGATATAGCCATTGATCGAGTGGCGCGGCGGTTCAGGTCGCGTTTCGGACAATGGTTCGACGACCAAGGGACGTGTTTGTGCCCGACAGCGAGACCGTGGGCGGTGCTGGTGGCGATCGGTTCAGGTGATGAGGGCCATGCGCCGATAGGAGTCGGTCAGCACCTTCGTCGCGGGCCAGCCGTCGATCACACGGACAATGAGCTGGCGACTGCGTCGAACGAGCCGTCCCGGTGCGTGCAAGAGTCCCCAGCGCAGCGTCTTGGGTCGCGCGCTCTTCCAAGAACCGCTGAGACAGAGCAGTTGGAACCAGCGCACGAGGTCCCCAGCCAGGCAGACGGCGAACAACCAGGCGGCGTTGGCGGCGAAGTTGGAAAAGGGCATCGACGTGAGGCCGGAGTCCTTCAGGCGTTGGATGTGGTTCTCCACGTGGGCGTGGGCGCGCATGGTGGCGTCGAGCTCTCGCGGGTCTCCTGTCTGGTCGGTGTAGAAGCCCCAGTAGCGGAAGTCGAGGGAGGGGATCAGGCTGCGCTGGGCACCGGGGTGCAGCGGCTCGCGACGCACGATGAGCCGGGTCCCCTCGGGCAGCGAGCCCTGGGTGATGAGGCTCGTCAACTCGGCGACCGCGGCGCCGTCACGCTCCTCGCCGTTCTGGGTGAGAGCGGGGAGCCAGACGTCACAGCCCTCGGCGTCAAAGACAGCGCTCGTGACCTGGGCATTCGAGCGCGCCGTCACGAAGAAGCCGACGTGGCGCGCCCGGCACGCGGCGAGGAACCCCTCGGTGCAGCCGGCTGAGTCGGCGCGCACGATCAGCGCGCGCGTGACGTCGTGCGCGTCGTCGCCGACGCGATGACCGCCACGGATCGACCCCGGCAGTTGACGAATCGCGGCGTCGAGCACCTCCACGTGGTCGCTGACCGTGTTGGCCGTCGCGTTGCCCGCACGCAGCACGCCCGAGAGGACCTCGCCGGTCGCGTCGGCGAAGCACAGCATCGGGTGAAAGCCAAACCCTCCCTTGAAGTGAGGTGCCGCGCCCTCCTTGCTCTCCGAGTGCACCTCGAGAATTGTGGCGTCGATGTCGAGCAGCACCGGCTCCTTCGACGTCGCGAGTGCGAGTCGCCCCCAGACCTTCTCACGCACCTGAGCGGTGGCGGTGGCCAACTCGGCGAGGGTGGCGCCGTTCAACTCGTGAAACGTGCGGTGCACCGTCGAGTCACTCGCCACGTGGCCGAACAGGTCGCTCTGGACTCGCAGGTGCTCGATGTCCGCGCAGCTCTCGCCGCCGCCGGCGATCACCAGAGCCATATGGGTCAACACCCGGCCGCGATCATGCACCGGACGTCGTTCGCCCCTCGGGACGATTCGCGACGAGAGCAAATGACTGAGACCCAAACGATCGGCAAAGGCGCCCAAGGCGTGCAGTCCGACGTGGGCGACGACCCCCGCGCCACCCGGTTCCACA
>JAJZSX010000491.1 GCA_021849435.1 Actinomycetes bacterium
CGTGCACGTCGATGACCTGAAGGACTGCGTCTACACCATGCGCTACGACGAGGCGTCCACGCTCTACGGCGAGTTCGGGGCGTTCTACACCGGCATCGTCGGCACCGTTGACGAGGTGCTCGACGCGTCAGTCGCCTAAGGGGTGGCCGTGACTGAGCCAGTGACCGAGAAGATGCTGCGCCGGTGGGCGGAGTCGCTCGCCGGTGTCGCGCGCACGGGCATGGGGTTCACCGAGAGCCAGTTCGAACGCGAACGCTACGAAGAGGTTCTGCGGATCGCCGGTGACATCAAGGCGGCGGCGGACTACGGCCGCGACGACCGGCCCGACGCCGACGGTTACGTCACCGAGTGGCTCGGCGACGTCGGCCGGGGCGTCCCCGGCTACGCGACGCCCAAGGTCGCCGTGGGGGCCGCGGTCACCAACGATGCTGGCGAGCTGCTCCTCATCCAGCGGGCTGACTCGGGGATCTGGCTCTACCCGACCGGGTGGTGCGACGTCGGCTACTCGGCCCCGGAGGTCGTCGTCAAAGAGGTCCTCGAGGAGACGGGCATCGAGGTCGAGCCGGTGCGGCTCATCGGGGTCCTTGACGGCATGCGGCTCGGTGTGTCGCGCATCCCGCTCTACTCGCTGATCTTCTTCTGCCGGGCGACCGGCGGCTCGCTCAAGATCCACCCGCTCGAGTGCACCGACGCCGGCTGGTTCACTCGAGACAATCTGCCGACGCCGACCATCGGCGCCGAACGGTGGGCCGGGCCGATCTTCGCGGCGATCGACGGCGAGCGCCGCGACGTCTTCTACGACGACTTGCGCCAACCCGTGTGGCGGGCTGAGTCGTGAGCGTCGAGGTCACCGTCGCCACGTCGGCGTCGCCGGAGCTGCGAGACGCGCTCAATCGGCTCGTGCCCCAGTTGTCATCGAGCGCGAAGCCGCTCAGTGACGCCGACGTCGTGCGCATGACCACCGATCACGATGTCGTCCTCTTCGTCGCGAAGAACGATGACGTGATCGTCGGGACGTTGACGTTGGTCGTGTTCGCCATACCGAGCGGCCAACGGGCATGGATCGAGGACGTCATCGTGGACGCCGACGCACGCGGACTGGGAATCGGTGCTGCCTTGACGAACGCGGCGATCGAGGAGGGCCGTCGACGCGGCGTGCGGACGATCGACTTGACGAGTCGGCCGTCACGGGAGGCGGCGAACAAGCTGTATCAGAAGTTGGGGTTCGAGATTCGCGACACGAATGTCTATCGTTTTTTCCTAGAAAGTCAAGAACCGGAGAAGTAGAGCCGTCTTGCTCGCAAATTCATGAAGCCCACAACCGTTGCGAGTTGTGAAGGTTCGTGAGATCATTCGAGAACTTGAGGGTGAAGGCTGGTTCCTGAGCCGCCAACGGGGTAGCCATCGACAGTTTCATCATCCGACGATCGAGGGCTGCGTCACTGTTCCCGGAGCCCTGGGCGACGACGTCACCAAAATGACTCTCGCTAGCATTGTTAGGCAGGCAGGGTTGGAAAGGAGACACCGATGACCGAGTACTCCATCGTGATCGAAGATGCGGGCTCCAACTTCAGTGCGTATGTCTTGGGCCTTGACGGCTGCATCGCGACTGGTCATACCGTTGAGGAAGTCGAAAACAACATGCGCGAGGCGATTGAGTTCCATCTCGAGGGAATGCGTCTTCACGGCGACCAGCTTCCTTCGCAAATGCCAATCGTGAAGACGGTCCAGGTTGCTTCGTAGACTCATTTGACCTCTACCAAAACGCGGTAGACGAATGCCCAATCGTTTTTTCATAGAAAGTGGCCAGTCCGCGTAACTCGCTCATCTCGCTGATTGTCACGACCGTTGTGGAGCGTGAAAGTCCGAGAAATCATTGGCGAACTGGAACGAGCAGGTTGGGTTCAGATTCGTCAAACGGGTAGTCATCGTCACTACAAACACGCCACGCGCCCCGGCTCGGTGTGCGTGGCGGGGAATTTGGGTGATGAAGTCCCTAAAGGAACCCTCAGTAGCATTGTGAGACAGGCCGGACTCGAGAGGAGACCACGATGACTGAATTCACCATCGTGATTGAAGATGCGGGTACCAACTACGCGGCCTACGCTCCAGACGTTCCGGGCTGCATTGCCACGGGCGCGAGCGTGGCCGAGGTGACGTCTACTCTTCGAGATGCCATTGCCGAGCACTTGGAGATTCTGCGAGGCATGGGCGAAGAGATCCCGGTCCCGCATTCTCGGGCTGGCGTGATTCAGATTGCGTCGTGAGTGCACTGTGAAGCGATGACCGTTTCACAACGTCCACGAACGATTATCTTCGACCTCTACGGAACCTTGGAACCGGGTGGTTCGCGACTGCAGCGAGACACCGTAGCGTTTCAGATGGCCGATGCCTTAGAGGTCGATCGGACAGCGTTCGCAGACATCGTGCGAGATACCTTCGACGCGCGGGTTCGCGGAACGATGGGTGGTCTTTCAGAGACGATCTCGGAATTGGCGCAACGGGTCGGGGGGTCACCCACTTCTCGCCAGATTGCGCTGGCCACAGAACAGCGACTGGAGTTTTGCAGGGGATTATTGAGTGACTCGTATTCGGCGATGCACCTGTCCCAATGAAGGAACGGGAATACCGATTCGGCGTTGTCACGGACTGTTCAGCCGAGACGCCATTGTCGTGGAACTCATCGTGGCTGAGAGACGTGATTGACGTTGTCGCATTCTCGTGTGAGCTTGGCGTACGAAAGCCGGATCCTGAAATTTAGGCGCTTCCGGTTTCTCCGTGGGTAATCGGGTGTAGATCGAGCGGTCTCGGGCATGATTTTGGTCATGAACGACACCGAGCTCTACCGTCAGATACTGGGTCTCGCCG
>JAJZSX010000492.1 GCA_021849435.1 Actinomycetes bacterium
GGCAATGTCCCCTCTCGGAACCACCGATAGGCGATCTGGGGATGCACCCCTTGTCGGTCTGCCCACTCACTCAAGTTCATTGCTTCGAAGTCTTGCGTAGCGGTGTCACATCTGGTGGCAACCCCTTGAAGAAGTCGTGTCTCGCTGGGAGGCGTTTTTTGTGAGTCGACCGAGTGAGGGTCCTATCGGCGAAGTCACCAATGGAACCGCGATGAACTGTTTACTGGGTGGTGGTGACCCGGCCGAACGAGCACGGTTTTGGTCTGATCTGACAATGCCGGATGCGTGGGCTCTTTCGGGAGTGGTGCCAACACGCCTCGACTGCCTACGCTCCTGACAGGTTGGCGGCCCGTACCGGGCTGGTGGTGAAGGGTAACAAGCGAGGAACGGGCCCGTCATTCTTTACATCCAGAATCATCATACATCTGTGGTTGTGGATATATACTCATTTTCGATGATTGCTGCTGCTGCTGCTGACAATTCACTCTTGGAGCGCATCAAGACACTGTTCGCCACGATTCTGCCTATGGGAACCCGAATCACGGTTGAACAGTTGGACGATATTGACGTCACGGTAAACGTAGCGGGGACACCGCTTCGAGTCCGATTCGCCGGTCGGGGTGACTTCCGAGGCGTTCAGATGGCCTTGAGGGCTCGACCGAGACCCGATGTCATCGCCGCGTCCCGACTCTCGGTCGCCGCGCGGCAGGCAATCACCAAAGAGGGAATTAACTGGGCGGACGAGAGAGGCGCGGCGAGCATCGAGGCTGGCTCGATGGTGATCGCGCTCTCGGGTCAGATCCCTGCGGTTGGTCGATCGTCGACGGATTGGACTTCGGCTGCCATCGGTATCGCGGAAGCCATCCTCTCTGGGACAACCCCGACCGCCGAAGCAGTCGCCACCGCGACCGGACATTCACTTAGTACGGCTGTGCGGGTGCTCGCTTTCCTAGTGGGGCGCGGTCTCCTCCGTGCGCCAAAAGCACGCGGACCGCAGTCGGGTCGAAGGATTGTCGACTTTGATCGGCTGCTCGATCAATATTCAGAGGCGGCCCATCAACGTCGACCGAAGTTTGAACTTCGGTGCGGATTACTGTGGCGTGAACCATTCACTGAAATCAAGCAAATAGGACAAAAGTGGACAATGGCGCGCGTCCCATGGTCCGTTGCCGGTGCACTCGCGGCGTCAATTCAGGCCCCATATCTGACCCAAACGCCCACCGGTGTCGTGTACGTGGGTGCGTCGAGAGAAGTGGAAATGCTCCGCATCGCTCAACAGGCCGGGCTTGAAGTGATGGAGGGAGGTCGGCTGCTTCTCTTGCCGTTTCCGACGCGGGCGACGAGACAACTGATTCAGGAGACGGATGGCGTATGGGTAACCTCGTGGCCCCGGACGTACGCTGATCTTCGTAACGAAGGAGTTCGAGGTGAGGAGGCGGCCGACCACCTCCGCGAGGTGTTTCATGACAACTGAACCGACCCGATCTCGACCTGCGCGCAAGGCCGCCGAAGAAGCACTCGTGCGAGTGGTGCACCACTACGGCGACACGCCCGAATTCGTTGTGCTCGGCGGGCTTGTGCCGGAACTGCTGTGCGATAAGTCCGGAAGGATGCACGCTGGGACAACCGACATTGACGTCCAAGTTGATCTCGAAATTGCAGCAGGCGCGACGAACGCCGCCAGATTGGAGCAGGCTCTCAAGAACGCAGAGTTCGAGTCAACTGACGGGAGAACTTGGCGTTGGCAGACTCGAGCTCATGAGTCGAAAGCCATTGTGAAGTTCGAACTTCTCACTGACCTTGATGACCAACCAGCTAGCGCGACGGTGAACTTCGCCGAGTGCGACTCGCTAGGGGCAGTTAACCTCCGAGGATCCCGGTTCGCGTCTCGTGACTTCGTTCGTCACCGACTGACTTCGAAAGTCGGTGGTGTCTATTACAACGTCGAGGTCAATGTCACTGGAGTGGCTGGATTCCTTTTGGCCAAATCCGCCGCGGCGTATAGCCGCCGCAAGGAGAGAGACTGGTACGACATTGCGTTCGTGCTGCTACACGGCAACGACGGAGGTCCCCGAATCGCCGCTGCGCGTACTAAGTCGATTTTTGAGACGGACCTCGTCGGCGAGACTAGAACCGCACTTGACGAACTACTGTCGAACTTCACGCTTGAGAGTGATCAAGGTCCTTCTGCGTACGCCCTCCAATTCTTGATTGACCACCCCGAAGAGGATGGCAATCAACTCCGCGCGGACGCAGTACTCGCGGTTAAGGAATATCATGGTGCGCTGTTCGCGAGGTGAGTAGACGTCATCTGCCGCGTTAGTGGCGACGTATTGGAGTTGGACTGCCGAGACCTTCGGTGTCGAGTCCGGACTCGCCATTCTGCGCGACGAATTCGACAGTGTGGAGTGGCGCGGCGACAATGACGCGCTTGAGTGCACTGAGGTTGATGACGTTGTCGCGTACCTGCGCTCGGTGTCACCGGGGAGTCTCGCATCGCCCGAGCAAGTTGAAGAACTGATCCGCGAGATCTCTTCGCGGATGGCCAAGGCCAACGGTATCCTGCAGGTGTCGAAGGAGGCGGGCGTCTTCCTGTGCCAGTTGTACTGTTCGGGCACGAAGTCGGACTAGCCGATTGAGGTAGCCAAGCCGTCTAGGAATCTCGAGGCGTTGCGACAGTCCGCGAATATGTCAGCTCGACTCCAAAGCAAAGGTTTCTAAGACTTCGGTGGACACCGCCAACCGGCCAACCAGCACGGCACCAACGTAGACTTATTGCCGTGGAAGGAACCTTTGTCGCCACCTCGCCGCTCGGGCGTCTGGTACTCGCACATCGCGAGGCGGTTCTCGCCATCTCGACTCGCTAC
>JAJZSX010000493.1 GCA_021849435.1 Actinomycetes bacterium
AGAGTCCCTCCGGCTTCAGTGAGAGCTGTGGGTCAGAGGGGAATCCGTGGATTTGGTTACTGACGGGTCTTTTGCTTCTCGGCGTTGGCGTTGCCATCTTCACTTTCTGCGCACATTCGGGCGAGGGTCTGCAGTGCGCCAACTGTTCCCAGCCGATGGGACCAGAAGATCAATTCTGCAGTCATTGTGGTAATCGTTCGAGCGACTTCCACGACGTACATTGAGTTCGCGGTTTTGCACCGTGGGCGTCAGACACGTCACGTGCCCATCTCAGTCCACTATCTCACGTCGAATTGGCGACTTTCGCAAACCGGCGTTTTGCTGGGGGGTGTCTACGAAACTCTTGGCGCCAAGTGACCGCAATGGTCCGGCAGAGCCCGGCGCGGGGCTTCCACACGATTGTCGTCAACCAGACGACACGGGCTTTGACCGGTGTTCGGACCATCACACGACTCCTGAGTCCGTGTCCGCGCCGGTAGTGCCTGACATTTATGAGCGATCGATCATGTTCCGACTCGGCGCCACGTCTTGCCTTCATCAGTGGAGATGATGAGGTATGACCTTGATGACGTGACGTGGACGATGGCCGCACCGAGTCTCGGCGACGCGAAGGTTACGAGTTCAATGGCTGACGTCTGCGGGCCCGGCGTGTACACCGATGTCCAGGTTCTTCCGCTGTTGTTCGTTGCGAAGAGATGCTCGGGCGACGTCCGCCCTTTGTTGATCGGCTTGGCAACGAGGATCACGCCGGGAGCGGGTGACGCGGGTAGACCCGGAACCTGCATGAGCCACATGGTCGGAATACCGACACCGACCTGACGAGTCGGGGCGAAGTTCTGCCCTCCGTCGTGTGAGGCGAAGATCCAGTTCGTGCTCATTTTCAGGCTCTTCGGCGTACCCGATGCGACGTCCCCACCCCACCCGCCAATCGTGCAGGCGTCCACGAGAGCGGTCGACGAGTACGCAACGGGAACGGCGAAGTCACCGCCGACCCTGGCGCACGGTCCGGCCCACTTCATCCAGTGACCCGAATTCGTCAGGCGCGCGCCGCCGGTGACGCCGCGGTCGTTGCCGACCATCAACCAGCCGCTATGGCCCTTGAACACCAAGGCACCCTCCATCCCAGTTCCGCCGGCCGCCGGCGGTAGCGGCGGCGTGTTGACGCGCTTCCAGGAGCCGGTCGCGATCGGAGAGCGCCAGAGGCCAAGGGTTTGCTCCGTCTTCCACCCGATTGCGTAGACCTGACCGTGGCTCGCCTCCACTGAGAGGACGGCTATCTTGATCCCGAGTGACTCGACGGACACCGGTGACCACGTGTGTCCCGCATCGTGGGTCGCCCACAACGCGGGGTCAAAGGTGCCATTGGCGCTCCCGCTCGGCACCGAGCCGTAGACCCAGCCATCCTGGGTGTTGGCGAAGTAGATCGCCAGTTGGAGGCCCGGGTATGCAGAAGCCGTGGTCTGCATGAGTCTTTGGAGTGGGGTCGGAACGTCATCAGTGGTCCAGGACTGGCCGGCGTTCGACGTGTGCTCGACGCGAACACACGTCTTGGTCCCGCATTGATAGCCGGCGAGCAGCCATCCCTCGCCGGAGGGTAGGAACGACACCGATATTGGTGACGATGGCGTTGGCGTCGTCGCCCCGGCTGCGCGTGCACCCACGAGCGCGTTGAACATCGTGAATGCAGCGGTTACCGCCATCACGATTCGTTGCAGCACACCTCCCCAGCCAGGGCGATCACGTGCGGTCGACTTCTGAGTGCGACCGCTCACCATCGCTCATCTCCGACGTGGCCGCAGTAGCGACCCGTGCTCACTCGTCGGGGCGCACCGGTACGGAGCAGAGAAGTGGAGTTGCATTCCACGTCGTGAGTATCCCACGGTCGGCACTGCGTAACGGTGGCGTGTCCACAGTCGCTGGCGGTGAGCGTTGATTGACTCAGGCCCTGGATCGACGAACCAGGAGCAGGCCCGCGCCGAGCAGCAGCACCGCACCCGCCAGGTAGAGACCGCCCTCACGCAGCTGCAGCGCCCAGTACTCACTGTCGGCCACGTACAGCTCGACTTCGTGAAGGCCCAGCCTCCGCAGACACGCCGCGTACCCACTCGGGCCGGTCACATTCGACGGGCACTTGTTGACGGCGTCGAGCCACGGTGTCTCTTGACCCCAGGTAACCAACGTGTTACCCGCGCCAACGGGCACGAAGCCGTCGAATACGACCCACGCGTTCGCCGGCGCCCTCCCCGTCGGTATGCCGAGAGTAACGCCCTGCTTCGTAACGGTCGTCAACGTGAGCGTGGTCGAACGGAGCGGGACGAGGTTCGTGCGCACGTCGGTCTGCATGGTCCACGGGAGGACCACCATCACGGCCAAACCGACGGCGATGGTCCAACCGGGACGTCGAAGGACAGTACCGACGATCACCGTCACCGCGAAGGCGAAGACACCGGTCGCCAGGGGCATCCAGCCGGCGTAGGTGAAGCCGTTCGTCGAGATTCGTGGAGTCCACCGCGAGGCAGTGAGCCACCACGAGACGGTCACGCAGAGCGGAATCGCGAGCAGCACCAGCGATCCGAGTCCCACCGCGACCTTGGTCGCGAACCAACGGCCTCTCGTGATCGACTGGGTCCACGCGGTGCGCACCGTGTTGCGATCGATCTCGCCAGCGACGGCGTTGGCCCCGAGCAGTAGTCCGAGGACGGCGATGGGCAACGCCGCGAACCAGTGGACGTAGATACCGGAACCGATTGCGTTCAGGTACTGATTGTTCTCCGTTTGACAGCGGGTTTGATACTGCGCGGCGAAGCCGTTGCCGCCGAGCGACCGCCCGCCCATCCACCAACGGCGCACTGCCGCTAACTGCAGTC
>JAJZSX010000494.1 GCA_021849435.1 Actinomycetes bacterium
CCGCGTCGTCGAGCGAGCCCGAACCGGGGCGGAAGCGGTTGTTGACGAGCTTGCTCGGGTAGAGCAGGAGCACGAGTCCCCAGACCGGGATGATGCTCGTGAGCAGCCACCAGCCCGAGCGGCCGGCGTCGTGGTGTCGCCGCACGCCGCACGAGAGCGACGGGATGAGCAACCCGAGGGTCCACAGCGCAGAGAGCGGTGCGAGGTGGGCGACGTTGAAGACGATCGAGCCGATGACCTGGAAGAGCACGAACCACCAGTACTGGGCGCGCGTCGCGAGTCCACGGAAGTTCGCGTAGTTACGAAGCGCGCTCGCCACCGCGCTCGTGAATCCGGTGCTTCCCATGAGCCGTACCTTACCGGCCGTCGACGGCGCCGGGTTGTGCCCACGTGGCGCTCACGCGGTTGCGGCCCTCGGTCTTTGACCGGTAGAGAGCCTCGTCGGCGTGCGCGATCGAGAGTCCGAGGTCGTCGTGGCTCTCGTGGAGCGTCACGCCCACGCTCACGCTCAGCGCCATCGCGCTGGCGAGCCGGCCCGAGGCGGGTATGAGCTCGACCTGTCGGCGGATCCGCTCGGCGACGTCGAGCGCATGGTGCTCGTCGGCCTCGCGCAACACCACGAGGAACTCGTCGCCCCCGTAGCGGATCCCAAGGTCCGATCGGCTGCGGATGTTCGCGCGGATGATGGTCGCCACCTGTTTCAGCGCGTCGTCGCCGGCGTCGTGGCCGAACTCGTCGTTGATCGCTTTGAACCGGTCGACGTCGACCATGAGGATCGCGCTCGGGTCGTTGGCCAGGTGCGTGTCGTTGAGCGCTCGCCGGTTGGCGAGGTCGGTCAAGGGGTCGGTCAGGCTCTCGGCGATGATCCGGGCCCGCTCCCGGTCGGCGTCGCGATGGGCCAGGTGTTCGACGAGGGCCACCTGGATCGGCCGGCTGAGTTGGACCATGGCGCGCGCGAACTGCCGGGGCAGCAACTCGCCGCCCGCGAGCACGAGGTAGACGCGGATCGCGGGCGTGACGTCGTCGCCGGCCAGGTCGAGGAAGGTCGTGCCCGCATCGAGGGGGATCGACTCGACGGGCGTGCCCGCGTAGGACTCGTCGGGCGCGAATCGCAAGAGCCCCTCGGTGTCGCTCGTGACGTAGGCCTCGATGCGCTCGACGTCGAGGTGCTCGCGCAGCAGCGTGGTCGCCCGTTCGGCCAGCTCGGGGAGCGAGGCGGTGGACAGGATCGCCCGGGCCAGGTTGCGCTCGAGGGCCGCCGCCGCGAGCAGCGTGGCGAGGTGGATATCGTCCTCGGCGAGCAGGAATATCCCACACTCGAGGTTGGACAGGCGTTCGAAGAGCTCGTCGATGAGTGGCGCGGGGATCAACTGGCCGTGCTGAGGTGCGATCACGGTCGCCTCGGGCCAGCGCCGATGGAGGTTGTCGAGCCCCGCGCGCAAGATGTCGCCGCTCGGCATGTAGTGCTCGTGGAAGCGGCGCATCGATTCGAAGACCGACGAGTCCTTCGCCCACAGTGAGGTCGCGTCCGTGAAGCCGCCGAAGAGGTCCCCGGTGAAGAGCACCTTCGCCGACGTCTCGTAGGAGCTGAGGGCACCGGGGAAGTGGAGGTAGGGCACGAGGGTGAACGCGAGTCGTCGCCCCTCACCCAGGTCGATGGCCCACCCGTGGTCCTCGATCAAATACGGCGCCAATCTCGACCCGTAGTGGACGAGGAGGGCGGCGGCTCGCCACTCCGTGACGAGGCGTGCGTCGGGGTGCACCAGGTCATCGAGTCGGGTGAGGCCGGTGCACACGTCGGGATCGGCGTGGTGGCAGACCACCCAGCGAATGGAGGTGGGGTCGATGACCGTGCGGACGTTCTCGATCACCCCGTCGACGGTGATCGCGGACCCGGGGTCGATGAGCACCGACTGGTCGCCCGCCTCGACCAAGTAGCTGTGGCACTGGAACTGGTCGCCACTGGTCAGGTTGCCGACCCACCAGACCCGCGGCGCGATCTCGATCGGACCGCGCAGCGCTCCCGCCGGTCCGTCGCTCGCCGAGGGCGCGACGATCGAGGGGCGGATTGCGGACACGCCCTCACCCTATTGGCTCGCTCGCGCGCGGCTCAGTCGCTCGGGTCGATGAGCACGCCGGGGTTGAGCCGCGCCGATGGGTCGACCACCCTTTTGGCCGCGCGCAGTTGCGCGGCGAACAGGTCGGGACGCTCGCGGTCATAGCCCGAGCGGTGGTCCCGGCCGACGGCGTGGTGGTGGGTCACGGTGCCCCCGCCGGCGTTGATTGCGTCCATCGCCGCGGCTTTCACAACGCGCCACTGGTCGAGCCGACGGGGACCGTCCCCGGGGGCGAGCACCGTGAAGTAGGGGGCGGCGCCGTCGGGGTAGACGTGGGTCAGCCGGCAGGTGACCACCCCGGGCCAGGCGCCGACGTCGGACAGCGCCGCCTCGGTCGCGTGGCGCACCCGCGCCACGAACGGCTCGAACCGGTCCCAGGTGATCGCTGTCTCGAAGGTCTCACTGATGAGCCCGAGGCGCACCAGGCTGTCACGCACGTAGGGCGCGCGCAGGAAGGCCGAGCGCCAGGTGGCGGACGCGTCACGGGCGAGGCCCTCGCGGGGGGCGACGACCCCGCCGTAGTCCCGGGCGAGCTCGACGGCGCGCGCGAGCCAGTCGTCGACGGGGTGGTCCGCCGACTCGAAGCCGAGCAACAGCAGGTGGTGGCTCCCGGCCCCCGTGACCAACGCTTCGCCGGCGTCGAGCAGTCGACAGTTCGTCGGCCAGAGGCCCGACTGGCCGATGGCGCGCGCGGCCCGGGCACCGTCCTCGAAGCTCGAGAACTGCGCGACGGCCGAGGCACGAAACGTC
>JAJZSX010000495.1 GCA_021849435.1 Actinomycetes bacterium
TACGAAACTGTCGGCGCAAGATCTGCGCGCCGCGATTACCACCTTCGCGGGACTGCTGCGTTCCCACAAGGACGTCATCAACCGCCTGAACGTGTTTCCGGTCCCCGACGGCGATACCGGGACCAATATGGCACTGACCGTGGAGTCGGTGGTGGACGCCTTCGGGCCCCTCGCCGACGACGCCTCCATGGACGAGGTGTGCACCGCCATCGCGCACGGGTCGCTCATGGGGGCGCGTGGCAACTCGGGGGTCATCCTGTCCCAGTTGCTGCGCGGCCTGGTCGAGAAGTTCAAGTCCGTGGCCGTGATCACACCCGCGTTGCTCGCCGAGTCGCTGAGTCACGCCGACGTGTTGGCGCGCCAGGCCGTCGTGCGCCCCGTGGAGGGCACGATCCTGTCCGTGGCGCGAGCGGCGGCCCAGGGGGCCAACGCCGCCACCACGTCACTGTCCAAGGTCGTTCGCGGCGCGCGGGACCGGGCGCGCGAGGCCCTGGCGCACACGCCCGAGCAGCTACCGGTGTTGAAACAGGCCGGCGTCGTCGACTCCGGCGGCACCGGACTGCTGCTCTTCTTTGACGCGCTGTGCCACGTCGTGAGCAATGACGCGTTGCCGGTGCCGCCGTCGGTCGACTCGCTCGACGTCCACGACGTCGCCGTCACGAACTCGACGTCCGTCGCGAGCGGGTCACCGCGCTACGAGGTCATGTACCTCCTCGCGGCCGAGGACGATCGGATGCACGCCTTTCGTGACGTGTGGTCGGGTCTCGGTGACTCCATCGTGATCGTGGGCGGCGACGGGCTCTACAACTGCCACATCCACACCGACGAGATCGGTCCGGCGATTGAGGCTGCCCTCGACGCGGGCCGACCGCGTGAGATTCGCGTGACGGACCTCGCCGAACAGGTCCTCGAGGAGCGCTGGGTGCGCGACGCGGCCACCGCCGCGATCGAAGCCGATGGCCCGGCACCCGCGACCGCCGTGGTCGCCGTGGTCGCGGGCGAGGGTGTCGGGCGGATCTTCCGCTCGCTCGGCGTGCGGGTCCTTGTCAGCGGGGGCCAGTCAATGAACCCCTCTACGGCCGACCTCGTCGAGGCGGTCCGGGTCGCGGGCTCGGACCAGGTGGTGGTGCTGCCCAACAACTCCAACATCGTGCCCGTGGCGAGTCAGGTCGATGCGCTCGTTGACGCGTCGGTCTCGGTCGTGCCCACGACGTCGATCGTCGGGGGATTCGCCGCACTGCTCGCCTACGATCCGAACGCCGACGGTGCGACCAACGTGCGTGCGATGACTGACGCCGCCGAGCACGTCAGGGCCGGCGAAATCACCCGCGCCGTGCGAAACGCCACGACCGACGCCGGTGAGGTCCACGAAGGCGACTGGATCGGCGTCGACGCCGACTCGGTCCGTTCGATCGCTGAGTCGGTCGAGGCCGCGAGCATCGCGCTCTTGGACTCGATGATCACCGGGGACCACGAACTGCTGACGATCATCGAAGGTGAGGGATCGAGCGCGGCGGTGACTCGTCAGATCACCGAGTTCGTGGGCGAGACCCACCCGTCGGTGGGCGTCGAGGTCCACCACGGCGGTCAACCTTTCTACCCCTACTTCTTCGGCCTCGAGTGAGCGAGTTGGCGCCGCGACGGCTGCGCCAACTCGGCGAGGTGCCTATCGAGCAACTACGTCACGTTGGCGACAAGCGGGCCGCGGCGTTGCGTTCGCTCGGACTCGGTAGCGTGCTCGACCTCATCACGCACTACCCGCGAAGGTACGTCGACCGCACTCGTCGCGTCGACGTCTCGGACCTGAGCGTGGGCGACGAGGCCGCCGTCTACGGCACCGTGAGCGCTGTCCGAGCGCGCCGAACGCGTCAGGGCCGTTCGATGGTCGAGATCACCGTGGCTGACGATGGCGAGACCCTCGACGTCGTGTTCTTCAACCAGGCGTGGCGGGCCAACCAACTGCCCGTTGGGACCCAGGCGCTCTTCTTCGGCAAGGTTGGTGACTACCGAGCGCGCCGCCAGATGGCCAATCCGGTGGTCGACGTGATCGTCGCCGCGACGGGCGACGAACGCGACGCCGGCCGCGTCGGCCGCGTGGTCCCGATCTACCCCGCATCCGGCAAGGCGGGGTTGACGAGTTGGGAGCTCGGCGGTTTCATCGAGGAGTCGTTGCGCCGCGCCGGTCCACTCCTCGACCCACTGCCGCACTGGGTGCTCGCCGAGTGGGGACTCGTCGCGCGCACCGACGCCTTCTGGGGGATCCACCTACCCGCCGCGCTCGAGGACGTGGAGCCGGCCCGTCGGCGACTGGCCTTTGACGAGTTCCTCCGCTTGCAGGTGTTGCTCGCGCTGCGCCGGCGCCGGTTGGAGCGCGAGTCGGCGGGCGTGGCCCACACCGTCACGGTCGACGACCTCGAACCCAATCCCGACGCGGTCGCGCCGTCGCTCGTGAACCAGTTCCTCGGCGGTCACCGTTACCGACTCACCGGTGCCCAGCGACGCGTGCTCGGTGAGATCGTCGCCGACCTGGCGTCGCCGGTGCCGATGCACCGGCTCTTGCAGGGTGACGTGGGCAGCGGTAAGACCATGGTGGCGTTGGCGACGATGCTGGTCGCCGTCGACGACGGCCAACAGGCCGCTCTGATGGTGCCCACCGAGGTGCTCGCCGAGCAGCACGTCGCCTCCATCCGCGCCGACCTGGCCGGACTGCGGGTGAGCGATCCGGGAGTGCTCGGCGGATCGCGACCGCTCGTGGTCCAACTGCTCAGTGGACGACTGCGCGCGAGCGAACGGCGCGACGCACTCGCGCGAATCGCGCGCGGTGAGGTCGACGTCGTCGTCGGCACGCACGCGTTACAGATCGG
>JAJZSX010000496.1 GCA_021849435.1 Actinomycetes bacterium
CCGGGCGTGTTGTGGCCGCGCAGCATCGACACCGTGTCCATGATCCAGCTCATCACCTGGAAGTCGGTGTTGATGTCGGGAGCGGGGATGTCGCGGTCGGGTCCGATCATCGGCGCGATCGAGAAGGCGTAGCGGCGCGTGAGCCGCTCGAGCTCCGAACGCGACAACTGGGTCGGGTCGACGCGCACGCCGCCCTTGGCCCCGCCGTAGGGGATGTTCACGACGGCGCACTTGATCGACATGTCGGCCGACAGCGCGGCGATCTCGTCGGCGTTCACGCTCGGGTGGAAGCGGATGCCGCCCTTGCCGGGGCCGCGCGAGGTGTCGTGCTGGATTCGCCAGCCGGTGAACATCCGCACCTCGCCGTCGTCCATGCGAACGGGCACGGCGACTTCGAGGATTCGCTCGGGGGTGACGATCCTGGCGATCATGTCGTCGTGCAGTCCGAGCAACTGCCCGGCCTCCTCGATCAGTGACACCACCCGTAGCCACGGATTGAACTCGTGTGGGGGTGTTTCGTTGGGACGCGTGACCACGTTGTCACCAGCCTTTGCTCTCGGTGAGAGCGTTGGTGCCCTCGATACCAGCGTAGGACACCCAACCCGGGCCGCGACGTCACGGTCCGGTACGCTGACCTTCAGAGCGAAGGGACGGGCCGTGAAGATCTCCACCATGCTGAGCTACGCGGGCGGGTTCAAGCAGGCCGCGCAGGACGTGGTCGACATGGAGCGGGCGGGTCTCGATCTCGTCTGGGTCGCCGAGGCCTACGGCTTCGACAGTCCGTCCCTGATGGGCTACCTCGCCGCGCTCACCGAGCGCGTCGAGATCGGCGCCGCGATCCTGCCGATCTACACCCGCACCCCGACCTTGATCGCGATGACCGCGGCGGGCATCGACGCGCTGTCCGACGGGCGCTTCCACCTCGGCCTCGGGGCCTCGGGGCCCCAGGTCATCGAGGGGTTCCACGGCGTGCCCTACACCGACCCCCTCGGGCGCACCCGCGAGATCGTCTCGATCTGTCGTGACGTCTGGCGCCGCGAGGCGCCCCTCGAGCACCAGGGCAAGCACTACCGGATGCCCCTCGCGCCGGAGCTGGGCACGGGACTGGGCAAGCCGCTCAAGATCATCGCGCACCCCGTGCGCCCGTCGATCCCGGTGTGGATCGCGTCACTCGGCGAGAAGAACGTCTCGCTCACGGCCGAGGTCGCCGACGGCTGGATCCCCATCCTGTTCATCCCCGAGCGCGCCACTGACGTGTGGGGCGACGCGCTGGCCGCGGGGCGCGCCAAGCGCGACCCCGCGCTCGGGGACCTCATGATCACCGCGGGCGGCCTGCTCGCCATTGGCGAGGGCGACGAGATCGTCGCGCTGCGTGACCTGCAGCGCTCGATGGTGGCGCTCTACGTCGGCGGCATGGGGGCCAAGGGCAAGAACTTCTACAACGAGCTCGCCGTGCGCTACGGCTTTGAGCGCGAGGCGGCCGAGATCCAGGAGCTGTACCTGGCGGGCAAGAAGCGCGAGGCCGAGGCGGCCGTGCCGGCCGAGTTCCTCGAGCTGACCACGCTCTGCGGCCCGGCGAGCTACGTCGCCGACCGAGTGGCGGCCTTCGCCGAGGCGGGGGTCACCCACCTGCAGGTGCACCCCCTGCCCCAGCCGGGACAGAGCGCGGCCACGTTGATCGAGGCCGTGCGCTCGATGGTCGACTAGTCGGCTTACCGGCTGGCGTCGCGCCCGCCCGAGGCGAGCCAGGACGCGTACATCGTCGCGTAGGCGCCGCCGGCCGCGAGGAGCTCGCTCGGCGTGCCGGACTCGACGATGCCCCCGTGGTCGACGACCACGATGCGATCGGCGCGCTGGGCCGTGGTGAGCCGGTGCGCGATGAGGATGGCCGAGCGGCCCTCGAGGATTCGGTCGAGGGCCCGCTCGACGATCGTCTCGCTCTGCAGGTCGAGCGAGGAGGTGGCCTCGTCCAGGATCAGGATCCGCGGGGCGGCGAGGAAGGCGCGCGCGAGCGCCAGCAGCTGGCGCTCGCCAGCCGACAGCGTCTGGCCGCGTTCGTGGACCTCGGCGTCGATGCCGTTGGGCAGTCGGTCGACGAGCTCGCGCAGCCCCACCACGTCGATCGCCCGCTCGATCTGGGCGTCGGTGGCGTCGGGGCGGCCGAAGGCGAGGTTGGTGCGGATCGAGCCGGCGAAGAGGAAGGGCTCCTGGGGCACGACGCCGACCTGGGAGCGCAGCGAGTGCAGGGTGACCGTGCGCACGTCGACGCCGTCGATCAGCACCCGGCCCGACGTCGGGTCATAGAAGCGGTTCGCCAACTTGGCGATCGTGGACTTGCCCGCGCCAGTCGGGCCGACGAAGGCGATCGACTCGCCGGCCGCGATCTCCAGGTTGACGTCGGTCAGCACCGGCCGGTCGGGGTCGTAGCCGAAGCTCACGTGCTCGAACGTGATTCGCCCCTCGACCGGACCGAGGGTCGTGGCGTGCTCGTCCTCGTCGACGCTCGGTGCCGTCTCGAGCAGTTCGCGCAGGCGCGTGATCGAGGAGCGTCCCTGCTGGAGCGCGTTGTACTGCTGGACGAGCAGCTGGATCGGCGAGAAGAACCGGTTGAGGTAGAGGAAGAAGGCGATCAGGGCGCCGATGGTGAGTTGGTGCTCGAGCACGAGCCGCCCGCCGATCGCGAGCAGGAGCCCCTGGCCGAGGATGCCGATCATCACGGTGGACGGACCGTAGATGCTGCTCACCCGGCCGGTGTAGAGGTTGGCGTCGCGGTAGGCGCCCACGACGTGGCGGTGGTTGCGGATGTTGCGGCGCTGGCGGTTGTTCGCGGTGACGACGCGGATGCCGTAG
>JAJZSX010000497.1 GCA_021849435.1 Actinomycetes bacterium
TCGCCCAGAAGGACCGGGGGTCCTCGTTCTGGGGCCAGCCCATCATGCCCGAGTCCCGGTAGCCGAGGCGCACCAGGCGGTCCACGCCGAGCAGCTCGACCGCGCGATCGAGCTCGGCCTCGCGCACCGTCGCGACCTCCTCGGGGTCGTGACCGGGCTCGCCGGGCTTGATGCCACCGGGGGCATCGCCGAACTCGCCGTTGGTGCAGGTGACGAGCACCGTTCGCACGCCCTGGGCGCGAAGCAGGGGAAAGACCCCGCCCGTGGAGCTCGCCTCGTCGTCGGGGTGGGCGTGCACGGCGAGGAAGGTGAGACTCACAACAGGCCCCCGAAGAGATCGGTCTCGTCGCTCGTCGCCTCGCGCCGGGTCCAGGCGCGCTGGTAGTACTCGGTGCCAAAGAGCGCGAGGAAGAGCTCGGGGTCCATCCTCACCAGGTCGCCGTTGTCGATCTGGGAGGCGTGGGTCGCGATCGCGCGCTGCTTGAGCGACGCGAAGCGTGACACGTCCATGGTCGTCGCTACGAGCTCGTCGGGCGCGCCGATGCCCGCGTCGAGGACCCAGGCCGGCAGGAAGACTTCGAGGGCTCGCGCGTCGGGCACGAACGTGGTCAGGACGCTCTCGGGCACGATGGGATAGTAGAGTCGCTCAACCGAGCTCGAGCGCGCGACGGCCGCGCGGGTGAGCGCGTTGGCCATGACGTGGTCGGGGTGGCCGTAGAAGCCGTGCTCGTCGTAGGTCACCACCACGGTCGCTCCCACCTCGTCCAAGAATGCCGCGAGCGTTGACCCGGCCCGCTCGAGGTCGGCGCGCACGAAGGCGTGCTCGTCGTCGTTCTGGGCCCAGCCCACCATGCCCGAGTCGCGGTAGCCCAACTGGACGACGCGCTCGTAGCCGGCGAGGGGCGCGGCGGCGGCGAGCTCGCTCGCGCGCCGCTCGAGCGTGGCCGTCACGTCGTGGTCGGGGTCGTCGCCCTCGCGGCCCGCCGGGTCGATGCCGTAGCGCCCGTCGGTGCAGGTGACGAGGACCACCCGGTAGCCCCGTTCCGCGTAGTGCGACGAGATGCCCGCGGTGAAGAGCGCCTCGTCGTCGGGGTGCGCATGCACGCACACGAGGGTCGGGCGAATACTCACGCCACGAGACTAGGAGGTGGTCAACTGGATGATGCGCACGACGAGCAGGGTGCCCGCCACGATGAGGTAGGTGCCATTGGCCCCGAGGAGCCAGCGTCGGGCGCGCGACTGCACGGGCGGCTCGAGCAGGGCCAGACGCGGCGTGCGCCAGTCGAGGCGGTCGAGGTCGTAGTGCGGCGTCGGACCAGCGCGACGCAGCCCGATCGGCAGCCCGACGGCGATGCCCAGGAACGTGACGGCGCCCAGGCCCTCAAGCAGGCCCACCACCGGCGCGGCGGGGAACATCGTCGAGATCATCATCACCACCGACAGCACCACGAGCACGCCGACGATCACCACCGCGAGCGCATTCAGCCAGCGGGGGTTCACCCACGGGCCGAGGGTGGCCCGGTCATTGGCGAGTAGCAACACGATGATCGATGTGCTCGGCAGCATTAGTCCGCTCATCGCCTGCACCGCCAGGGTGATGATCCCGAGCGGCGCGCCGGGCAGCAGGGTGACCGCGCCCGCGATCACGAGCAGCGCGGCGAAGATGCCGTAGAAGCCCTTCGCCTCGCGAAACGGCACGTCGAGGCCCTGGTTGAAGCGGTTCGACAGGTCACCGACCGCGTAGCTGCTCGCCAGGGTCACCGTCGCCGCGCCGACGATCGATGCGTTGAGCAAGATGATGGCGAAGAAGGCGCCCGCGCCGTGGCCGACGTAGCGCCCGAGACCACGCGCGACTTCGAGGGCGTTGACGTAGGCGTTGGTGCCGCCGTGGTGCGAGAGACCCGCCGCGGTCACCCCCACGAGCAACGAGGCAACCACCACGACCACGATCGAACCGATCACCGTGTCGGCGCGCTCGTAGTTGAGCCAGCGCGGCGAGATCTTCTTGTCGACGATGTTGCTCTCCTGGAAGAAGAGCTGCCACGGCGCGACCGTCGTGCCGATGATCGAGATGATGAGCAGCACGCTCGCCGAGCTCGCCCCGCCGCGAATGCCCGGGACGACGAGGTGCTGGGTCAGCGCCGCCGTAGCGACGTGCGCGCGGATCACCAGCGGGATCACGATGACGTTGGTCGCGACGAAGAGCATCATGAAGCGCTCCCAGCGTCGGAACGAGCCCGTGGCGGTGACCGCGAAGAGCGCGAGGGCCGCGAGGGGCACCGAGACGTAGGGCGAGACGCCGAAGTAGTCCATCGACAGCGAGATCCCGATGAACTCGGTGATAATGATCATGAAGTTGAGCAGCAGGATCGACCCGATCGAGACGTTGCCCCAGCGCCGGCCGATACGTTCACGGATCAGGCGCCCGTGGCCCACGCCGGTGACCGCACCGAGGCGGGCCACCATTTCTTGGTTGACGATCAGCACCGGGATCAGTAGCGGCAGGGTCCAGAGCAGGGAGTAGCCGAAGTTCTGGCCGGCCTGGGCGTAGGTCGAGACGCCGCCGGCGTCGTTGTCGCCCACCATCACGATCAGCCCGGGGCCGATGATGGCGAGCAAGGTCAGGATCCGAGCGCGCACGCCGCGGCGCTCGCCGGTGTCGTGGGACGAGATCGTCCCGAATGCTCCTCGTATCTGCTGGTGCCGACTCTCGTTCTCCACGTCACCTCCTCTCCTCGTCGTGGGCGACCACGACGGGCCCAGAGGCGGGTTAGAGACCTGCCAAACGGACCGACCGCGGTCGGGTTTGGTCGTACTGCGCTGTCACGGTTGAACCGGTACT
>JAJZSX010000498.1 GCA_021849435.1 Actinomycetes bacterium
GGTTATGCTCGCCCTCGCCCACGAGTACCACGTGGCACTCGCGCGCCTGCGTGCCCAACTCGACAACCAAACGCCGGGACCCCCGAGCGACCTGCGACGTCGCTACGGCGACGCGAAGCGCCTCCTCGACGCGAACGGCGTCGCCCCGACGATTGCGAGCCACCTCGATGAACTCGTGAACGCAATCAACACTGGGGCCCACCTGACGGGACTCGCCACGCTGAGCGACCCCGCCTAATCAGGTGCTGAGTAGTTTGTCCACCCGTTCGGCGAGGCCGGCGTCGGCCACGGCGTCGTACCCGGGCGAGTTGCGCGCGAGCAGGTGGTAGGCCGCGACTGGCTTGCCGGCGTCGGCGAGGTAGATCGCCTCGGCGACGTAGCCCAGCCGGTCGAGGGCGTCGCGCAGGTGCCAGGCGGCGAACTCGCGGTCGTCGCGACACCGCGCGAGCACCTCGAGGGCGAGGGTGAGCCCGTCGTTGAGACCGGCCACGTCGCCCGAGACGAGCGCGCGCAGCCGTGACGCGGCGACCTCGAGCAGGGGCAGGCGCGCGAGGTCGTTGAGCACTTGGGCCGCGAGCACGTTGTGGGTGCCCTCCCAGGACTCGTAGACGATCGCGTCGCGATAGAGCCGCGGCAGCACGCTGAACTCCTCGATCGTGCCGTTGCCCCCGAGGACCTCGATGCCGTCGCGCGCCACGCTCGTGGCCTGGCGCGAGGTGAGGTACTTGACCAGGTTGACGAGCAGCCGGTGCCAGTGGACGTCGTCCTCGCTGGCGCGGCCCGCGTCGATCCGGTCCTCTACGTCAGTGAGGGCCATCACGAGCGCGAGCGCGCCGTCGGCCGTGGCCGTCATGTCAGCGAGCGTGGTGCGCACCGAGGCGAAGCGCTCGATCGGCTGACCGAAGGCCTCGCGGTGGTGGGCGAAGGCACGCGCCTCGAGCACGGCGCGACGCATGATCCCCGCCGCGCCGATCGCGGTCATCCACCGGCTCGTGTTGAGGACGATCGAGACCGCAGTTCGAAAGCCCTCCTCGAGGGGTCCGATCGGCCAAGCCCGCGCGCCGAGAAAGTCGATCTCGCCCGAGGCGAGGCCTCGCGTGCCGAGCTTGTCCTTCAGACGCCGCAGCGCAAAGCCGTTCGGCCGGCCGTCGAGTTCGCGCGGCACGACGAAACTCCCGAGTCCCGCGGTACCCGCCGGCGCGCCGGGGACCCGCGCGGTCACGAAGAACTGGTCGGCGTCGGCGACCGAGCAGAACCACTTCTCCCCGGTGATGCGGTAGGTCAAACCGTCGCCGCTCGGCTCGGCCACGCACGCGTTCGCCCCGACGTCGCTACCGCCTTGGACCTCGGTGAGGAACTGGGCCCCGCGGTCGGCGCGCGCGTAGTCCACCTCGAGCAGCGGCGCGAGGAACCGGTCGGTGACCGCCTCGTCGGCGCGGCGCCGCAGCGCCCGGGCGAGACCAATCGTGCAGGTTGCGGGACAGGCGTGGCCGGCCTCGCCCTCGAGTGAGAGCAAGTAGAGCAGGGTCGCCTGTTCGAAGGCGCGACCCGGCTCACCCGAGAGCGACACGACCCCGCTCGCCCACACTGCCTCGCCGGCGACGTGGTAGGAGGGGTCGAAGTCGACGCGGTCGACGCGCCGCCCGATGCCGTCATAGGGGGCGAACTCCGCGAGGTGCGCGCGCTGCTCGTAGCGCGCGGCCGCCGGGGCGACCACCGCGGTCATCGCCGCGGCGAAGGACGACGCGCGCCGCTCGAGTGCGCCGAGGCGCGCGCCGTCGAGGTAGCGCGCGAGCAGACGACGAAGGAACGTGTCGGACTCGAAGGGATTGTCGGGGTACTCATCGCGCCACGCGATGAGTTGGGCGCGAGCCTCGTCGTAGGTCATGGTTGCAGTATCGTCCGCTGCCCGCTACGGTGCCAATATACGAGATCAGGAGGACCATTGGACGTCGCCACCTTCGTAACCACCATCTTCGACGGGAACCTGCCCGTGCGCATCGAGGCCTTCGACGGCAGCGCCGCCGGCGAGACCCGGGCCCCCGTCACGATCGTCGTGCGCAACCGCGACGCGCTGCGCCGGGTGCTCACCCACCCCGGCGAGCTCGGCCTCGCGCGCGCCTACGTCGCGGGCGACCTCGACGTCGAGGGCGACCTCGACGCGCTCGTCTCCCTCGAGGTCCCGTCCTTTGACTTGAAGCGCCACGTGCCGGCGATCCGTGAGCTCGCGCGCACCTTCGGCACCTCGATCTTTGCCCCGCTCGCCCCGCCCCCGATCGAGGCGCGCAGCCGCGGCGCGATGCACTCGCGACGTCGCGACGCGCGATCGGTGACCCATCACTACGACGTCTCCAACCGCTTCTACGAGCACGTGCTCGGCCCGTCGATGACGTACTCGTGCGCCGTCTTCGCCACTTCTGAGGACTCCCTCGAAGACGCCCAGATCCGCAAAGTCGACCTCGTCGCGCGAAAGCTCGACCTCAAGCCCGGCGACCGGCTCCTCGACGTCGGCTGCGGGTGGGGCACGATGGCGATTCACGCCGCACGCGCCTACGGCGCGCGGGTCGTCGGCGTCACCCTCTCCAAGCCCCAGGCGACCTACGCGACCGAGCGCGCCGACAAGCTCGGGCTCGGCCACCTCGTCGAGTTCCGGGTCCAGGACTACCGCGACGTCACCGACGGCCCCTACGACGCCATCAGCTCGATCGGCATGGTCGAACACGTGGGACGCCGCGGTCTGCCGGCCTACACCGACACCCTGACCCACCTGCTCGTGCCCGGCGGCCGGTTCCTCAACCACGCCATCGGCCGTCCGGCGACCCCAGAGGTCGCCCGCCGGCC
>JAJZSX010000499.1 GCA_021849435.1 Actinomycetes bacterium
TCTTCTACTTCGGGCCGGCGCTCGATGGCGTGGTGAGCAACCGGCGCCACCCCGCGTTGACGTTCTACGCAGGCCGAACGGGCTAGGAGAGGGCTGGAATGCAGTCTCGTCTCAATGGGCTCAAGTCCACGCCGTCGATTTGTCCCGTGTAGCCGATTGGTACGAGCCGGCTGTGTCATCATGGCGTAGCGAAGGAGGTCACCCTGAAACCGACGGCCGCATGGCTCATTGACATGGATGGCGTGCTGGTGCGAGAAGAGCACGCTATAGACGGGGCCGGCCGCTTCATCGGCGGACTTGAGCAGCGAGGGATTCCCTTCCTCGTTCTTACCAACAACTCGATGTACACGCGTCGCGATCTGGCCGCGCGACTGGTCGCCAACGGCGTGATGGTGCCGGAGGAGTCGATCTGGACCTCAGCGCTGGCCACGGCCCGATTCCTGGCCAACCAGCGGCCCAGCGGCAGCGCCTACGTGATCGGCGAGGCGGGCCTGACGACCGCGCTCTACGAGGCGGGTTACACCCAGACCGACCGTGCGCCGGACTACGTAGTGCTCGGTGAGACGCGCACCTACAGCTTTGAACGCATCACAACGGCCGTGCGCCTCATTCGCGACGGGGCGCGATTCATCGCCACGAATCCCGATCCCACGGGGCCGAGCGCCGAGGGCCCTCTGCCCGCCACCGGTTCCGTTGCGGCGTTGATCTCTCACGCGACCGGCACCACGCCTTATTTCGTCGGCAAACCCAATCCGTTGATGATCCGCACGGCGCTCAATCGCCTCGGGGCGCATTCGGAGACCACAACCATGATCGGCGACCGCATGGACACCGACGTGCTCGCCGGACTCGAGTCCGGTCTGCAGACTGTGCTCGTCCTGAGCGGAGTCACCCAGAATGAGGACATCGAGCGCTACCCCTACCGGCCGACGCGTGTGGTCACATCGGTCGCGGTCCTCGCCGACGAGTTGGACGAGTTCGAACAGGCCTAGATCTAGGCCCACCTAGGCTCGCGACGTGGTCATCGTGATGGCGCTGCTCGCCTCCTTCGCCAACGTGGTAGCGAGCGTGATGCAGCGTCTGGGGGTCGAGAGCGCGCCGGCGGCGTCGGGTCCCTCGTTGGGAATGGTTCGTCACATGATTCAACGGCCGGTCTGGCTGGGCGGCTTGGTCATCATGTTCCTCGCCTACTGCGCGCAGGCCGTGGCGCTGCACCTGGGATCGCTCAGTATCGTCCAGCCCCTGCTGTTGAGCGAGTGGGTGCTGCTCGTTATCGTTCTCTGGCTCTGGTACGGCACATCGCTTGCACCGCGCGACCTGGCCGCCGCGGCGGCTACGGCGATCGGGCTCGCGGTGTTCCTCGCGGTGGCCGATCCCCACGAGGGGACGCGCGTGCCGGGCGCATCCCTGTGGTGGGTGCTTGGCGGCGTCGTTACGATCACGATCGTCGCGCTGGTCCTCCTCGGGCGACGCGGACCCGACTGGTGGCGAGCGATCGCTCTCGGCGCCGCGGCATCGGTGGGCTTTTCATTCGTCGCTGCGGTCACCAAGTCCCTGACGAATGAAATGGTGGACGGCTGGGGAGCCGTGTTCGGTTCGTGGCAGGTCTACTCGCTGGCACTGGTTGGTACGGTGTCCTTCGTTATCATGCAGAGCGCCTTTCAGGTGGGGCCCTTTGGCGCGTCTCAGTCGTCGTTGATCCTCACGAATCCCTTCCTCTCGATCGTGATCGGCACGCTGGCCTATGACGAGAGCCTGCGCGGTGGCGTTGTGCACCGCACCTTCGAAGTCGCGAGTCTCGCAGTCATGGTCATCGGTGTCATCGGCCTCGCTACCTCGCCCCTCGTTGCGGGCGTGCACTCCGAGGACGGTGGCACGCATCTTCTGGAGGGCCGAGGTCTGCTCGCACGTCGACACACTCGTCGCTAGGTCTCAGCCCAGACTCTTCACACGAAGACGGTGTCTTTCTGTGAAGAGTCTGAGAATGTCGTGTGAGGACAACTGTTACCCGGGAGCTCAGCCAGAAGGGACCAAGATAATTCACTACTCTTCATAAAGACAGGAAGACATCGAGGTGGCGACTGTAGCGTCGCTGGTACGGATTTCGCCATCGCGGCCGTGACTGTGGAGGACGGAATGAAGAAGATATCTGTAACGACAGCGTCTATTACGATGTCGATCGGCCTCGTCGTAGCGCTGGGTGGCGGCGTGGCGATGGCCCACGGCCACGGACCCGCCAGTGGTACGGACCACGGTCGTGGTCACCACGGACCGTCGAGTGTGACGATGTCGGGAACCGCGAAGTGCAGCGTGCACGGAATCGTGATCTTCGGCGCCGATGGGTCGGTGACCTTCCGCGGCAACATCACCCCGTTCCACGGGGCGGCCTGCACCACCTCTGGCGGGACGAAGCTGCGCACCGGGCACTTCTCGAGCCCGCTGACGTCGGCCACGTCATCCACGTCAACCACGTCGTCGTCAACCACGTCGTCGTCAACCACGTCGTCGTCAACGACGTCGTCGTCAACGTCGTCGTCCACTTCGACGACGAGCTCCACGACCAGCACGACTTTGAGCGCCACGCCGACCTCTACCACCATGGCGTGTGCACCGGTTCCCAATGGCGCTCTGCCCGACTTGGGTAACGGCACGATCACGTGGAATCCCCGCCCGAAGTTCACGCCCACCTCGGGTATCGCTCTCACGGGTGGCAGCGTGAGCTCGAGTACGAACGGACATCTGCTGGTTGCCTACACCTCGGGCAGCGTTGCCAGCGGATCGTTTGCGGGCGGCACCGCGACGTTGTCGCTGACGAGTCGCCAGACACTGGCACAGCG
>JAJZSX010000500.1 GCA_021849435.1 Actinomycetes bacterium
AGAGCGGTGGACTACTCGGCCGCCATCACGTCCGCTGGTGGTGCTGACGTGCTCAGCGGCACAGTGCGCTTCGTCACCGGTGACGTGACCCTGTGTACTGCGGTCCTTTCGGCTGGCGGCGCTGCCTGCACGGCGACGACCGCGCCGATGGGGACCGACGTGGTCACCGCCACCTACTCGGGTGACGCCACGCACGCGGGCTCGTCGGCCAGCGCCACCTTGCGCGTTCGACCCCTCGTCCGTCGTCCACGAGCCTTCCGGGTGACCGCACCGGTATGGACCGGTCGGTCGGTGGTCGTCGAAATTGTGGGTTCGGAACTCTACGGTCGGCCCTGGATCACCAGCGACGCTGCCGGAACCCGCGTTGAGGTCCTTCACGACACCGCCACGCACCTGAGTATTCGTGTGAGCGTGAACCGCGACACCCGTCGCGGCGAGCACGCCTTCACGATCGTTTTCGCCCACGGCGAGGTTGCAAGGGTGAACTATCTCCAGCGCTGACGACGGCGCAGTGGACGGTCGCGAGGCCCGACTTGCGACGTGGCCGCGGATGGTTTCAACTCGCCCCAGCAGCAGGGCCAAGAACAGAGCAACTCGTGTTACCAACCGACGCCACGGTGTGGCCGTCGTCGATGGTGTAGACGACGCTCGAAAACTGGACTGTTTCAACGCTCGAATCACGGTATCGCTGCGAACCACCGCGATTGCGCGGACGCGTCACCGTCGTAACCACCGCGGTGCTCAGCGACTCGGACGGGCGGCCGAGCCTCGTTGCGTCGCCGCGACAATCGTCCCCGTCGCGAGCCCGACGAACCCACCCCCAGCACGCACTGCTCGACAAGTCCAAGGGACGCCGAGTGAGGGTGGGTTCGTCTCGCCTCGCCTACTTGATGCCGTAGGTCTTGCAGTCTTGGGCGTACGTCGGCTGATGGGAGCCAGAGACCGTGGGGGCCACATTCGTACAGAGGTCCGACGCCGTTATGACCTGGTCGGCGATGACGGTCTTTTGAATGGTGGCTGCGGTGACCCACGTAGCGGTCAGCAACACCGAGGGAACCTTCTTCAGGCTATTTATAAGGGCCGAGGTGTCGATCGACGTCCCGTTAACTAGACCTACCGGTGGCTTCTGTCCCGCGCGTAGGTAGATGGCGAGTGCCGCAGCGGCTTGGGCCTCCAACCAGATCGGCTTGTAGACAGTGCCGCACTGATAGCCCGCGATGATGTTGTGGAACCCGGTGAGGGTGGCGTCTTGTCCGGTAAAGGGCATCGTCCTGGGGGGCAGGCCCCGGCCCTGGAGGTAGCTGATGATCGGCGCGGCGTTCTCGTCGTTCGGGGTCAGGACCGCGTTGATCTTTGGGTTGGCCGTGTAGGCGCCCTGGAAGTCGGTCAGGGCGACCGATGGCGTCCAGGTACCGGCGCTCTCGTTGACGACGTTCCCCGCAGCCGTGGTGTAGCCGGCCCGGGCGAGCACGGCGTTGTAACCCTGGGCGAACAGCGTCGCGTTGTTGTCCGTGGGGGCGCCCTTCATCACGTAGATCAACGGGTGCTTCACACCCCAGGCCGTGATGCAGCTGGTCTCGCCGGTACCGATCAACGAGCCGACCGCGACGTTGTTGAAGCTGACGTAGTAACTACGCGCACCGCCCAAGGTCAAGCGGTCGTAGTCGATCACGTAGACACCGCGGGCCTTGGCGTAGGCCTCGATGACCGCACCGGTCGTCGAGTCCAGCGGGTCCAGCAGGATCACCTTGGCGCCATCGGCGATCGCCGACTGGGCGTCGGTGTACTGCGTCGTGTCACTACCCTGGGCGTTTTGAATCGAGAACTGACTCGTCTTTAAACCGGCGGCGAGGAATGCCGCCTTGAGGTCCGGAGCGTCGAACTCGGTGTAACGCGTCGAGGAGACCGTGTCGGGCAGGATGACAGCGATCTTGCCCTTACCCTTGGCGACGACGCTCTTCAGGTACTTCATGGTCGAATAACTCGTGTTGAAGGTGGCGTTGGACACCGTCGGCGTCGGTCCGGCCGGTCCGCTGCTCGCGGGCGCGGTGGTCGGTGGGGTCGAGGTTGACGGACCTGACTTGTGGGTGAGGACGAAGCCGAGCCCGATGAGTCCGAGTACGACAACGACAACGACGAAATACGTAACGCTCTTAGTACGCATGATGGTCCTTTGACAGTTGGTGAGACGCACCGACGGTGATTAGTGGTGCTCACTGTTGATTGATGCTTGATTGTCGCCTGCAACACGGGCTCGGCGCCGAGGGTGTCCGAACTAGGTGTGGGCTAACGATTGTTCGCTCGCCGTGGCGGCGAACCGGCCCAGAAACTCATCCTTCCTCTCGAACGTGCTACTTCGGGAATTCGAAAGCGAGGTCTGGACTCTCACGCCCACCCTAGCCCGGGGTCTGAAGCGTTCGCCGGTCGCCCCATCGCCGTCGCGAAGGCGAGTCTCGCCACGACAGGTGCACGATTCTCCTCGCTACGGGCGCTTATCGCGCTCTCACCGGCGACGCGACCGGTGCAACAGATAGCCAACTGAGCACATTTGACGACGTGGAGTCCGGGCTGGGCCAGAAGGCGGTCGGCGAGGTGCCCGGTCGCATCAACACCTTCGCCGAGCACTACCAGCCGCTCTATCCCGTCGCGGTCAAGTGCTTGCTCAGCGACGTCGAGTCCCTGACGGCATACCTGCGATTCCCACGTGAGCACGCGAAGCGGATCCGGCACTCCAATTTCATCGAACGCACCTTCGGCTAGACGAGGCGGCGAGTGAAGGCCAGTCATCGGCCGCCTGCCCGGCGAGCGCAGCTGCCTCTCCTCCTCT
>JAJZSX010000501.1 GCA_021849435.1 Actinomycetes bacterium
ACCCTGCCGCCCCGAAGACGAGAGTCCGTAGTCTCAGCAGTGCCGATGCGCTGGGTTGATCCACGATGTCCTCGATACCTACTCGCGAGGGGTACACCGTCACGAGTGTTGCGTTCTCACGCGCGCCGTACAACTTGCACAGCGACGCCCCACACGACCACGTTACACCGTTCGGCGCAAATTCCGACTATCCCTGCGCGCCCGTCGTCGGCTTGAGCGTGGTCGTAGTCGTGCCCGCGTGGGTCGCGGTCGTGGTCGTCGTCGAGGGCGGCAGGGTCAACTTCGGTGTCATGGACACGGGCCGAATGGGGTGAGCGACCAGGTAGTTGAAGGCCTTGGCGACCACGGGGGCCGCGGCGTTGGCACCGTAGCCGCCCTCGCCGATCACGCAGACCACCACGTACTTGGGTCGGTTCACCGGCCCAAAGCCAACGAACAGCGAGTTCGGCTCCATGCCCGGCGCATTCGAAGCGGTTCCCGTCTTGCCCGCCAGCGGGAAGGCGCTGAGCGAGAACGTGGCGTTCTGATGGAAGGGGTAGTAGCCCGTTCCCCGTGGATTGTTGATGACGCCGTAGAGCCCCTGGAGAATCGGCGCACGGATGGCCGGGGTCAGGTGAACGTGGCCCAGCACCCGCGGCGCGTACCGTCGGATCACCTTGCCCGAAGGGCTGAGGATCCCGGCCGCCACCTCTGGCGCGTACCGGGTTCCCCCATTGGCGAACGTCGCATAGGCGTCAGCCAGCGCGATCGGCGTGAGTGCGGTGGCGCCCTGTCCGAAGGCCATCTCGATGTTGTCACCCGTGTACCAGGCCACGTTGGGGAAGGCCTTCGGCGCCTGGGCGTGCAACTCCTTACGCACGGCCGGGGAGTCGACACGTCCGGGCACCTCGTTGGGCAGGTCGATGTTCGTGTACTGGTCGAGTCCGTACTGGTGGGCGACGTTTTGAATTGCCGTCTGACCGTACTTGCGCTGGTGGAGCCAGAAAAGGTAGCCAAGGTTGTAGAAGTAGTAGTCCGAGGACACCGTGAGGGCGAGCGGCAGATTCACCAGGCCGTTCCCGAACGTCTCGGCGTCGTGGAAGACGCAACCGTGGCCCCCTTGCAGACAGCCCGGGACCACGTAGATCCCCGTGTCGTTCACCAAGGTGTTCGGTGAAAAGATCCCCGTCTGCATCTCAGCGGTCGCCGTGACGAGCTTGAACGTGCTGCCCGGCGTGTAGAGGCCCTGGATCGCGTAGTTATTGAACGCGCCGACCTTCATGAGACTGTTGAAGGTCGACTGGGAGAGCCCGTTCACGAAGGAGTTGAGGTTATAGGACGGGTAGCTCGACATCGCGAGCACCGCCCCCGTATTGGGGTCGAGCACGACCGCGGCACCGTTGACGGCTTGGGGGTAATGGTGCGACACGGGGTCGAAGGTCTTGCGGTCGACCAGGATCTGCTGGGCAAGGTACCCGTCTAAGGCGCGCTGGAGACCTTCGTCGATGTTGAGCACCACCGAGTCACCATTAGTCGGTGGCGTCGTCTTGGCCGTCGCCAAGATGTTGCCGAAGGCGTTGACCTCGAGGGTCTGGGTACCGTCGTGGCCGCGCAGATACTGCTCGTAGAAGGCTTCGATCCCGGACTTCCCGATCTGGGAATTGGTCTGATAACCCTGATTGGGATGGGCAGCGATCTCCCGGCCAGTGATCGGACCCACGTAACCGAGGACCTGTGACCCGACGTTGCCCCCATTCGGGTATGAGCGCGTCGACACGTTCAAGATGGTCACGCCGGGGAACAGGCTCGGGTGCAGCTTGATGAATTCGACCACGGTCGCCGGTGCGTTCAGCATGATCGGTGCGGGTTGATACGGGTCGTACTGCGCGTTGTTGAGCGCCGCATTGATCGATTTGATGCTGACCCCGGTCAGCGCGGACAGCGCACCCTTCACCGAGGGGTCGAGTGCCGCCTCGGCTCGCGAGAGTTGCACCTCGGTCGTCGTCGTGTTGGTCACCAACGGACGCCCGTACCGGTCCAGGATGAGCCCGCGCGCCGCGGGGATGGTGCTCACCCGCAATGAGTTGGCGTTGACCGTCGCGACCGCGATCCGGTAGTCCAGGATCTGCAAGGTGAAGAGCCGATACACGAGCAGCACCAGCAGTAACGCGAAGAAGCCACCGATGATCCGCCAGCGACGCTCCGGTCGGGCCTCGATCTCGTCGGGCGACGCCACCAGGTCACGGATTCCCACCGATCGACGCACGTTGATCGACCGGCCCCGCCGATGGAACGGGTTCAACGACTCCCACGGGCGCCACAGCCTCGAGAACAGCGAACCGGTCGGTCGCTCACGCCATGATCGCTTCATCAACGTGACCGTCCATCGATTCGAGCGATCGCTCGCGCCAGGCGGGCACTCGGCCGCGCGAGGAGGAAGAACGCAATCGCGTTCACCTCCATACTCGCAAGCAGGCTGCCTCGCCACAGTCCGAAGTTCAGTTCGCCGTAGCCGAGGGCCACGTAGTACGCCGGCGCGAGCAGACCGGCCACGCCGCCGAGTACGGGCGTCACCCACCACGCTGCGGAGTCGAGGTCACCAACGCCCTCGCGTCCGAGCCTCGACGCGAGGTAAGCGAGGGTGACCGCGACCACGATCGTGAGGCCGAACGGCGCCGCACTGTGAGTGTCAAAGAAGAGTCCCGACATCACGGCGCCCCAGATCGCCAGACTGGTCGCGCCCGTCAGACCGATCGTGAACGGCCACAACCACACCAGCATGACCACGACGCTGTCGAAGCGCAGCGCCGAGAAGACCGCGAGTTGCAGTCCGACGACGGT
>JAJZSX010000502.1 GCA_021849435.1 Actinomycetes bacterium
GCGCGTCCTCAAACCCGGGGCAACCTTGCACGTCCTCGAGCACGGCGTCGCCCCCGACGAGCGGGTCGCCACGTGGCAGCGGCGCCTCGACCCCCTCGAACGCGCGCTCGCCGACGGCTGTCACCTGACCCGCGACGCCGCGAGCGTGCTCGAGTCGGCCGGCTTTGCGGTGTCAGTCCTCGAGCGGCGCTACGGGTCCGGGCCCAAGCCGTGGAGCTACTTCACCGCCGCGCTCGCGACCAAGCCGCTCGACTGAGTCCCTTCCCGCACCGCGGGTTGTGGTCAAATCGAGCCGTGGAGATCGTCGTGGTGGCGGCCCTGGTGCTCGCCATCAACCTACTGCCGGCCTTCGGGCCGCCGACCTGGTCGGTCCTCGTCTACGCGCGACTGCGCTGGCACCTCGATCCGATCGCCCTGGTGGTCGTCGGGGCGGCCGCCGCGACGTCCGGTCGCTACGTGCTCGCCGCGGGCACGCGGCTCGTGCGCGGCCACTTCTCGGCGCGCTACCGCACCAACCTCGCCAACCTCGCCGACCGGCTGCGTGGACGCAAGTCCGGCGTGTGGTCCTTCGCCATCCTCTTCGTCGTCTCGCCGCTGCCGTCGGCCCAGCTCTTCGTCGCCGCGGGCCTGCTCGACCTGCGCCTCGCGCTGCTCGCCGCGTCGTTCTTCGCGGGACGTCTGGTCACGTACTCGCTCTACGTCGCCACGGCCGTCGTCGTGGACCGCCAGCTCGGATCGGTGCTCACCAACATGTGGGGCGAGCCGTGGTGGATCGCCCTGCAGCTGGTGCTGATCGTCGCCATCTCACTGCTGCCGCTCTTGGACTGGCGCACCGGGCGGGCGCGCGACTGATCAGTGGTCGCCGGTGTTGGTGTTGGAGTCGGTCGTGATCGTGGTCGTGGTCGTAGACGGCTGGTCGGGGTTGTTCTTGCCCAGGGGGGACTGGTCGAGCTGCTCGACCTCGAGCTCGCGCTCCTGGGTGGCCCGCACGATCGCGACGCGGTAGCGGTTGCGCGCGTCGATCCGGTCGGCGGCCGACTTCGCGTGGGCCATGCGCTGGTGCAGGGTCTTGGTGGCGTTGGCGACCGCGCGCGCGAAGGTGGCGTCGATGGCGGCCATCGCGCCGCGGTAGGTCTGGGCGCGGTGAGCCGATCGAACGGAGGCCGGTGCCGCGTCGTGCGCCACCGGGGGGCCGCTCGCGAGGGCCGGCACGGGCAGCGCGAGTGCGACGACCACCATCGTCACCCCGACCCACCTGCCTATGGCGCCCACGTCCACCTCCAACGTCCTTCAGCGTACCGAGCATTCTTGTGAGGACGTTGTGATTGTCGTCGGTCTTTCGTGAGTCCGGGCCGCCAACCGGTACGCTTCGACTCATGGGCGAGACGGCCGCGACCATCCTGATCGTCGACGACGAGGCGGGCGTGCGCGACCTGCTCGGCGACGCCCTGCGCATCGCCGGCTACGAGACCCTGGTCGCCAGTGACGGCGACGAGGCGCTCACGCTCTGGCGGACCAACGACGTGGAACTGTGCATCGTCGACGTGAACATGCCCACGATGAACGGCTTCGAGTTCGTCGAGGCGGTGCGCCGGGACAACGAAGCCCTGCCGATCCTGCTCCTCTCGGCCCGTGACGCCGCGGTGGACGTCGCCCACGGCCTGCGGATCGGGGCCGACGACTACGTGCGCAAGCCCTTCAGCCTCGAGGAGTTGCTCCTGCGGGTGGCGGCGATCCTGCGCCGCACGTCAGGGGCGACCGAGGACGACCGGGTGCTCGTCTGCGGGCCGCTCACCATGAACGTGGACCGCCACGAGGTGAGCGTGGGCGAGGACGTCGTGGACATGTCGGCGACCGAGTTCCGCCTGCTCGAGGTGCTGCTCGCCAAGAAGAACCACCTGCTCACCCGCGAGCAGCTCCTGCGCGACGTCTGGGACATCACGTTCGACTCCGAGACCTCGGTGCTCGACACCTACATCTCCTACCTGCGCAAGAAGATCCACCGCGACGACTTCGCGCCCATCACCACGGTCCGGGGCGTCGGCTTCAAGCTGGTCGATCCGCGCCCGTCGGCGTGACGCTCTCCACACGACTCACGTACCTGCTGATCGCGATCACGGCCCTCGTCGCGCTGCTCGTGGGCGGCTACTCGGTCACCACGGCCACCCACGCGCAGTACGCGACGCTCAACAACGCCATCGACACCGTGGCCACGAGCGGGGCGGGACACCCGCTGACCGCGCTCAGCGACGCCACCAACATGGTCCAGCAGGACAACCTGAACCTCACCCTCGACATGATCGACGCCTCGGGCCACGTGACCATCGTCGCCCAGGGGACGGTCCCACTCACCGCCCGACCGACGCTCGCCGACGTGCACGCCTCGCTCGGCGGCCTGTCGACCTCGAGTGACCTGCCCGGCTTCGTCTACCGTTCGATCGCCATCGGCGGCGGCGACTACCTGCTCATCGCCGGCTCGACGGCCGCGATCTCGGCGTCGTCGCACCGCGTGGTCGAGCGCACCGTCCTCGTGGGGATCATCGCGGCCCTGGTGATGGGCATCGTGGCCCGGCTCTTCATGCGCCGCGACCTGCGCACCTTCGCGGCGCTGACCGCGTTCGCGACCCGGGTCGCCAACGGCGCGGTGGATCTGACCCCGCCCGAGGCGTCGGGCAGCACCGACGTGCGCGAGCTGCAGCGCGCCCTCGCGCGCATGGTGGCCGCCCTGCAGTCGACCATCGAGACCGAGAAGCGCACGAGCGAGGCGATGCAGCGCTTTATCGGCGACGCCTCGCACGAGCTGCGAACGCC
>JAJZSX010000503.1 GCA_021849435.1 Actinomycetes bacterium
GCCACGCGACGCACGACATCATCACCGGGATGCAACCCGTCACGTGGAACAGCGGCACCACGAGGATGAAACAGGGCGCTTGGCCCGATCCGCTGTTGGGATCTCGACGTGCGTCATTGATCGCCGAATTCGCGGCGAACGCCATGATCGACTGACTGACCGCGCGATGCGTGGAGACAGCCCCCTTGGGCATGCCGGTCGTACCCGAGGTGTAGAGGATCGTCGCGTCCGAATCTGGTCGAACGGTCACGTCAGGCATGGGTGCGCCTACTCGGACCAGGTCGCTCCAGCGCTCGACCCCCGGGCTCAGTGGCAACAACTCGTCGAGGCGCACGCCAAGGATCGGCACGCCCGCACGCAGGCACGGCGCCTGAGCTCGTGTGACTCGTTCGGAGTCTGCGACGAGCAGCGCGAGACCGGCGTCGTTGATCGCGTACTCGAGCTCGTCCTCGGTCCACCACGCGTTCAACGAGACCGACACCGCGCCAATCGAGACGATCGCCCCGAACGCGACCGTCCACTCGGGCAGGTTACGCATGGCGATCCCTACGCGGTCGCCGTTGGCGACGCCGTAGTGATTCACGAGCACGTCGGCCAATGCGTCAATCTCGTCCTTCACTTTATTGAACGTCCACTCCTCGTCCTCGTAGACGATGAACGTCCTCTCGTCGCCGCGTAACTGGTCGAAGTATTGCTTGAGCGTGGGCGGCGCATTCTTAAAGACGCGGTAGGTCACGCCGTCGTTCGACTCTTCGACGGTCTCAAAGGGCTGCCCCGGTCCTGAAACCAACGCAATTGCCTCGGCCATGCTGAGCCCCACGAATCCCCCCTCTGCCTCAGTTTTTCCAATCCTAGGCTTCCCCATCGACCCGCTCGGAGTTGGTAGAACAGTCCCGTGACCAATGACACGTGCGTCGGACAGGTCCGTGCGCGATGCGTGTGACCGTCCACGTCCATCCCGGGTCGCGCCGCGGCGAGGTCGGCGGTGACTATGACGGCGCACTCGTCGTACGCGTGCGCGCGCGAGCCGTTGATGGGGCCGCCAGTGACGAGACACTGCGGGCAGTCGCCGACGCCTTCGGCGTGTCGCCCTCGATGGTCGATCTCGTTCACGGCCGTCGTTCACGGACCAAGATCCTTGAAGTTCGCGGCGACGAACCCGCGTTGCGCACACGCCTCGCCGAGTTGCGTTCCATCGGTGATTAGGTTTGAGTGGAAAGGAGTACCGTGCTCGCCGCTAACTACCCCCTTTGGGATGTCTTCGTCACGACCGCGTACGTGGTCCTCTTCGTCTTCTGGCTCATGCTGGCCTTCCACGTCCTTTCGGACATCATGCGCAGCCACGACCTCAGCGGACCACAGAAAGCGGCCTGGGTGATCGGAATCCTCGTTCTTCCCCTGCTGGGAACCCTTATCTACCTCGTCGTGCGCGGTGGTTCTATGCACGAACGCGACCGACGCACGGTCCAGACCCAGCAGGCCGCCTTCGAGGAGTACATCAGGCGAGTCGCCAACTCCAAGGAGTGATCAGATCAAGGCCGGACGACCGGCCTTGGCGGTAACACGCTCAACGCTCGCGCTCAACTTCGCGACCACCGCGGTCAGATCGATGCGAGCGCGCTCGGCGTCCGGTGTCAGGTCCTCGAGGTGGTTGACGTCCCACAATGTGAGCACGGGGTCAAGGACGTCGCGGGCGAACTGGGTCAGCCCGTAGATCCCCTCCTTCGCGATGCGCACCGCGTGACGGGTGAACCCTGGGATCCCGGTGCCCGGCATCGCGAACGCGCTCACCTGTTTGGCCGCGGCCACCATCATGAGTGACGGGTCGATCGCGAAGCCCGCCAACGTCAAGTCTCGATAGAAGAGGTAGTGCTTGGTCTCGTCTCCCGCAACAAGTCCGAGGAGGTTGCGACCGATCTTGTCGTCCTTGGGCAGGTGCGCGGCAGTGTTACGGTGCGCGACCTGAGTGGCCCGCTCCTGGAGCGCCACGTAGCAGATGAGATCGGCGAAGGTCTCGGGCGCGGGCACCATCGCCTGAAACATCTGCACGCGACGTCCATCCTCCAACAGCACCGGGTCGATGCAGCGGCTGATGTGGACCCAGTCACGCATCACCATCGCGTGGCGGTTCTCCTCCATCGTCCACTGGTGGTTCCAGTCCGCGATCGGGTGTGTCGGCGACGAGAGGCGCGACAGCGTGGTCGTGTAGTAGGGCAGATTGTCCTCGGTCAGCAAATTGACGTAGATCGAACTACGCACGCCGTCGGGCAGTGGGTAGTCGGTGGGCGCCCACGGGCGATCGGCGAATGACGCACCCGCACCCCAGTCGATCTGCTCGTGGGGATACCACAACCGTGGCGCCTCGAGGTGTCGATTGAGCAACCGTTCGACGTCGGGGGCGAGTTCCTCGAGCAGGCCCGCAGACCGGGACGACCGCCGTGTAACCATGATTCCCCTTTGCGACCGCGACCTGGCGGCCGATACCGCCATCGTATCGCGCACGAGGTGAATTACTTCTCGAACTCTTTCACGAAGGTCACCGCCCGCAGTAGCCTGGTCAACTCGTGAATTTCTTCGAAACCCTCTTGCCGACCTCCTTCCGGAAGGTTCTGACGACCCCGATGCGGGTCTTCTACCTCTGCACGTTCTTGAACGCCCTCGGTACCGGACTCACCCTTTCGTTCTACGTCGTCTACCTGCACAACGTGCGCCATTTCTCCACCGAGTTCGCCACACTCTTGCTCGCCGCCTCCGCCGTGGCGAGCCTTGCGACCAGTCCGCTGTGGGGCACGCTCGT
>JAJZSX010000504.1 GCA_021849435.1 Actinomycetes bacterium
GACGCAGCCGCCGCGGCGATGCGCAGCTTCGTCGACAACTTCGCCGTCAGCAACTAGGACCCGAGCGAGGAAGGAGGAGAGATGGCCGGTGGACAGGAGCGCAACCTTCGCCGTCGTATCAAGACGGTCAACGCCACGCGCAAGATCACCAAGGCGATGGAGTTGATCGCGGCGTCCCAGATCACGCGCAGTCAGGCCCGCATCACCGCCAACCGTCCCTTCCGCGACGGCATGCGCCGGATCATCCTCGAGGCCGCCAAGGGCGACCCGGCCGCGGCAGAGCGCCTGCTCGCCCAGCCCGAGACCGTCAACGCGGCGCTCGTGCTCGTGATCGCCGGGGACCGGGGCCTCTCGGGCGCCTACAACTCGTCGGTGCTGCGCGCCGGCGAGCGCCTCGTGAACACGCTGCGCGCCCAGGGCACCACCGTGCGGATCGTCGCGGTGGGCAAGAAGGCGGCCCCGTACTTCCGGTTCCGCGGCTTTGACGTCGAGCAGAGCTTCATCGGCTTCGCCGACCGCCCGAGCTTCGCCGACGCGCGCGTCGTGGCGAGCACCGTCGCCGCGCCCTACATCGACGCCGAGGTCCAGCAGGTCTTCCTCGTGTCGACCCGCTTCCTCTCGGCCGGCACCCAGAGCGTCGAGACCGAGCAGCTCCTGCCGCTCAGCGTGCCCGAGGCGCCGGTCGAGGTCCAGACCAAGCTGAAGGGCTACACCGAGTTCGAGCCCGAGGTCGAGCAGCTGCTGACCTACCTCGCGCCGCGCGCCCTGGAGAGCGAGATCTTCAGCGCGCTGCTCGAGGGCGCCGCGTCGTTCCACACGTCCCAGCAGCGCGCGATGGCCGCCGCGACCGAGAACGCTGACGAGTTGGGCCAGAACCTGACTCGCATCATGAACCGAGCCCGCCAGGACTCGATCACCACAGAAATCATGGAAATCGTGGGCGGCGCCGAAGCGCTCCGCTCGGGAAAGTGAGAGACCAATGACCATGGCCCCTGAACAGACCAAGCTGGAGACGGGTCGCGTCGTCGCGATCGCCGGCCCGGTGGTGGACGTCGAGTTCCCACCCCACGCCCTGCCCGAGATCAACCACGCGGTCGAGATGGACATCGTGCTCGACGGCGCGACCATCACCGTCGTCGGCGAAGTCGCCCAGCAGATCGGTGAGGGTCGCGTGCGCTGCGTCTGCATGAAGCCCACCGACGGCCTCGTGCGCGGCGCGGTCGTGCGCCAGACCGGACGCGGGATCACCGTGCCGGTGGGCGAGGCCGTGCTCGGCCACGTCTTCAACGTGATCGGCAAGTCACTCGACACCGACGACATCGGCGCGATCGAGGACCACTGGGAGATCCACCGCAACCCGCCGTCCTTCGACCAGCTCGAGCCCCACGCCACGATGTTCGAGACGGGCATCAAGGTCATCGACCTGCTCGCCCCCTACGTCCAGGGTGGCAAGATCGGCCTCTTCGGCGGCGCGGGCGTCGGCAAGACCGTGTTGATCATGGAGATGATCCGCCGCGTGGCCGAGCAGCACGACGGCGTGTCGGTCTTCGCCGGGGTCGGCGAGCGCACCCGCGAGGGCACCGACCTCCTGCTCGAGATGCGCGAGTCGGGCGTCATCGAGAAGACCGCGCTGGTCTATGGCCAGATGGACGAGCCGCCGGGGGTCCGCCTGCGCGTCGCGCTGGCCGCCCTGACCATGGCCGAGTACTTCCGCGACGTGAAGAACCAGGACGTGCTGCTGTTCGTCGACAACATCTTCCGCTTCGTCCAGGCCGGTTCGGAGGTCTCGACCCTGCTCGGGCGCATGCCGAGCGCGGTGGGCTACCAGCCGACGCTCGCCGACGAGATGGGTGAGCTCCAGGAGCGCATCACCTCGACGCGTGGCCGGTCGATCACCTCGCTGCAGGCCGTGTACGTGCCCGCGGACGACTACACCGACCCGGCGCCGTTCACGACCTTCACCCACCTCGACGCGACGACCGAGCTGAGCCGCCAGATCGCCGCCCTGGGCATCTACCCCGCGGTGGACCCGCTCACCTCGACCTCGAACATCCTCGCGCCCGAAGTGGTGGGGGACCGTCACTACCAGGTGGCCCGTCGCGTCCAGCAGATCCTCCAGCGCAACAAGGAGCTCCAGGACATCATCGCGATCCTGGGTCTGGACGAGCTCTCCGAGGAGGACCGCGTCACGGTCTCGCGCGCGCGCAAGATCCAGCGGTTCCTGTCCCAGCCGATGTTCGTGTCCAAGGTCTTCACCGGCATCGACGGCATCAACGTGCCCGTCGCCGAGACGATCGAGTCCTTCGAGCACCTGGTCAACGGCGACCTGGACCAGTACCCCGAGCAGGCCTTCTTGAACGTCGGCGGTGCGTCTGACGTCGAGCGCAAGGCCGCTGAGCTGGCGAACGAGTAGTCGTGGCCACGTTGACGGTTGAGATCGTGACGCCCGAGACGGCGTTGTGGCGCGGGGAGGCGAACGCGCTCATCGCGCGCTCGTCCGACGGCGATTTTACGATCCTGCCCCAGCACACCGAGACCGTCGGCGACATCGTCGCGGGCGTGGTGCGGGTCCAGACCAACGAGGGCGAACTCGGCTTCGCGGTGCACGGTGGCTACTTCCAGGTCGGCCCCGGCGACAACGAGGGCGAGACGCGCGCGACGGTGCTGGCCGGCGTCGCCGAGCGCACGACCGACATCGACGTGCCTCGAGCCCAGGCCGCCAAGGAGCGCCTCGAGGCCGAGCTCGCGGCGATGACCAAGGGCGACGCCGAGGACCACGCCAGCTTCTATATCG
>JAJZSX010000505.1 GCA_021849435.1 Actinomycetes bacterium
CTGACCAACCTCGCCGTCTTGCTCGCGCGCTACCCGGGCGTCGAGTCGCGCGTCGAGCGCGTCGTGATCATGGGCGGGTCCTCCTTCGCGGGCAACGTCACCGCGGCGGCCGAGTTCAACATCTGGGCGGACCCGGAGGCGGCGGCGCGGGTCTTTTCGGCCGCGTGGCCGATCACGCTGATGCCCCTCGACCTCACGCACCAGGCCACGCTCGACGACGGAGACCTCGCCTACCTCAGGGGACTCGGCACCGAGGTCGGTGAACGCGTGGCCGCGATCCTCGAGCCCTACGCCGCCTACCACGACCAGTGGTACGGCAACCGCGACGTGATCATGCACGACGCGATGACGATCTACGAGCTGCTCGTGCCCGACGCCATCGAGAAGCGGGGCGCCCACGTGGTCGTCGAGACCGGCGGCGTGCACACCCGTGGCGAGACGATCATCGACCGCCGCCGGGGCTTCGCCGCGAGCTCGACGAGGGTCGGTGTGCGGCTGGACAACGCCCGCTTCGTCGCGTTCCTGCGCGAACGGCTCGCGCGCTACCCGCTCGGTTAGTAGCGGTAGGCGTCGGGCTTGTAGGGGCCCTCGACCGGCACGCCGAGGTAGTCGGCCTGTCGCTTGGAGAGGGTGGTCAACTTCACGCCGAGCGCGTCCAGGTGCAGCCGGGCGACCTTCTCGTCGAGGTGCTTGGGCAAGGTGTAGACGCCGACGGGGTAGTGCTCGGCGTTGGTCACGAGCTCGATCTGGGCCATCACCTGGTTGGTGAAGGAGTTGCTCATCACGAAGCTCGGGTGACCGGTCGCATTGCCGAGGTTGAGCAGGCGTCCCTCGGAGAGCACGATGATCGAGCGGCCGTTGGGCAAGGTCCACTTGTCGACCTGGGGCTTGATGGTCTCGCGCGTGACGCCCGCCAGGGTGGCGAGCCCGGCCATGTCGATCTCGTTGTCGAAGTGCCCGATGTTGCCCAGGATCGCCTGGTGCTTCATCTGCTGCATGTGCGCCACCGTGACGATGTCGCGGTTGCCCGTGGCGGTCACGACGATGTCGGCGTAGGGCAGGGCCTCCTCGAGGGTCGTGACCTGGAAGCCGTCCATCGCCGCCTGCAGCGCGCAGATCGGGTCGATCTCGGTGACGATGACGCGTGCTCCCTGGCCGCGCAGGGACTCGGCTGAGCCCTTGCCGACGTCGCCGTAGCCGCAGACGACCGCCACCTTGCCGCCAATCAGCACGTCGGTCGCGCGGTTGATGCCGTCGATGAGCGAGTGGCGACAGCCGTACTTGTTGTCGAACTTGGACTTGGTGACCGAGTCGTTGACGTTGATCGCCGGGAACAGCAGGGTGCCCTGGGCCGCCATCTCATAGAGCCGGTGCACGCCGGTGGTCGTCTCCTCCGAGACGCCCGTGATGCCGGCCGCCATGGGTTCGAAGAACGGTTCGCCGCGGCGCACGATGCGGTCGATCAGCGACAGGATCACGCCGTACTCCTCGCTGTCGGTCGCCTCGGGGGCCGGGACGAAGCCGGCTCGCTCGAACTCGAGGCCCTTGTGCACGAGCAGGGTGGCGTCGCCGCCGTCATCGAGGATCGTCGTCGGTCCGGCGTGGCCGGGCCAGGTCAGCAGCTGCTCGGTGCACCACCAGTACTCCTCGAGGGTCTCGCCCTTCCAGGCGAAGACCGGGACGCCGGCGGGCTCGTCGACGGTGCCGGTCGGGCCCACGACGATGGCCGCGGCGGCGTGGTCCTGGGTGGAGAAGATGTTGCAGCTCACCCAGCGAACGTCGGCGCCGAGGGCGACCAGGGTCTCGATCAACACGGCCGTCTGGATGGTCATGTGCAGCGAGCCGGCGATGCGCGCACCGGCGAGGGGCTTGGTCGCGGCGAACTCGCGGCGCATCGCCATCAGCCCGGGCATCTCGTGCTCGGCGAGGGTGATCTCCGCGCGCCCGTAGGCGGCGAGTGAGAGGTCGGCGACTTTGTAGTCGAAGGCGTGCGAGGTCATGGTTCTCCTAGGTTTCGAGATGTCCAGGCGTCGACCTCTGTCGCGTGCGCCTGGCGACATTCTACCCGTGACGTTACGCGTTCACCCGGAATTCGACCACGTCACCGTCGCGCATCACGTAGTCCTTGCCCTCGATGCGCGCCTTGCCGGCGGCGCGAACGGCCGCGACCGAGCCCGCCGCGATGAGGTCGTCAAAGGCGATGACCTCGGCCTTGATGAAGTGCTTCTGGAAGTCGGTGTGGATCACGCCCGCCGCCTCAGGCGCCGTCGCGCCCTGTCGGATCGTCCAGGCGCGCGCCTCCTTCGGCCCCGCGGTGAGGAAGGTCTGCAGTCCGAGGGTCGCGAAGCCCACGCGTGAGAGCTGGGCGAGTCCCGATTCGGACTGACCGTAGGACTCGAGGAGCTCGGCGGCGTCGGCGTCGTCCAGGCCCGCGAGCTCGGCCTCGATCTTCGCGCACAGCACGATGGCCGACGCCGGGGCGACCGACGCCACGAGCTCGGCGCGCCTCGACTCGTCGGCAATCGTCGACTCGTCGACGTTGAAGACGTAGATGAAGGGCTTGTCGGTGAGCAGATGCAGTTCGGCGAGGACCTCTCGGTCGAGCTCGGGCACCGCGGAGATGACCCGACCCTCGTCGAGGGCGGCGCGGGCGCGCTTCACCTCGGCGAGGCGCGCGAGCGCCGGGCCACCGCGCTTGGACTCGCGCTCGAGGCGCGCGATCGCGCGCTCGACGGTCTGGAGGTCCGCGAGGATCAGCTCGGTCTCGATGGTCGCCACGTCGCT
>JAJZSX010000506.1 GCA_021849435.1 Actinomycetes bacterium
CCGCGGGCGGTACTGGGGCAGCGACTCGTTGTCGTCGAGCCAGTGCACGAGGGCCGATTCCTCGCCCGCGACGTAGCGCCACGGTGGGGTGTGCAGTTCGAAGCTGACCCCACGGGCCGCGAGACGGTCGCGTTCGTGCACGGCGCGTTGGAGATGGTTGACCATGATCGGGTCGTCGCGAGAGACGCATACCGCGACGTGGCGGGCCCCGATGATCCCCGCGAGGTACTGCGCGCCGTCTAAGACCAGGTGGGGGTTCGTGCTGATCAAGGTGCGGTCCTTGTGAGCCGCGGGCTCGCCCTCCATCGCGTTGACGACCATGAACTTGTTATGGCCCCGTTGGTCGCCGATGAGTCGGGCCTTGCGCGCGGTGGGGAACGCGGCGCCGCCACGACCGGTCAGCCCCGAGGCCTCGAGCAGGTCGAGCGATGGCGCGGTGCGCGGCATCGGTCCGAAGGCCTCGTCGTGTTGGGTCAGGGTGAGCGGACGTCCCGAGGCTTGGTGCAACACCCGCGGCAGCGACTCGGGGGCGATCACCGGCGCCGCCGTGGCTGTGGGCGACGCGGGAACGCGGTCGCGTCGCGCGTCGGCGGCTCGGCCCCGCGACCCGGGGTCGGGCGCGGGGGCACCGGATCGCGGGGGACGCGACGCGGCTCGGGGTCGACCCCGAGCGGGGAGAGGGCGGTTCGCCCGGCCGCGCGCGTCGGGCGCGCGACGAATCGCCACGCCGCGGCGCCGGCGACCGTCGCGAGACAGGCGAGGACGATCACGAGGCCGATACCGTGGCGGGCGTCGGTGCCGGTCGCCAGGGCGTGCACGAGGGCGATGGCGTAGGCGAGCCAACTGAACCAGTGGATGAAACGCCAACTGGCGTTCGCGATGCGGGCCTTCAGCAGGCTCGAGGCCCACACGGCCACCATGAGGTCCAACGCGATCGCGCCCAGGGCGACCGGCAGCCGTTTGTAGGGCGAGATGAAGGGCACGACGACCGCGAGCGGGCCCGTGGCGACGTAACTGTCGATGACAGTGGTGACGATGTGGATCGCGAGGAACACGATGGCGACCGATGCGATCGTGCGGTGCAGTTCGTTGAGCTCGAAGCGACCAACGGTCGTGCCGCCCACGCGGTTCGCGACCAGTGTGCCCAGCGATACCACGAGCGTGAACAGGACCAGGGTGACCAGACCGGTGGCCCGGGTGGTGTACCACAGGTAGGGCGAGGTCAGGGCGATCACGACGACTCCTCCTCGGCGGGCCAACCTCCGACGAACTCCACGGTACCGTCGCGCCGCACGAGTCGTCCGGACCAGCCCGCCTGGGCGATCCGGTACGGGGCGTCCTCGCCCCAGAGCAGGGCGGCGGTGGCGAAGGCGTTGGCGATCACGCACCGGTCGGCCGCGACGGTCGCGGTGGCGTAGGGGCCGTCGGCGACGAGACCCGTGCGCGGGTCGATGATGTGGTTCACGAGTCGGCCACCGACGCGCCAGACGCGCGTCGCGATCGAGGACGTCGCGACACCGCCACCGGTGACCCGCACGCGCGGCTCGTCACCGGTGATCGTGAGCCGGTCGGCGACGCCGATCACCCAGGGGCCGTCCGGCCCGGTACCTCGTACCGCGACGTCACCGCCGATCTCGACGACGACGCCACCGCGCGCGCCGACTTCGTCGGCGACTAGGTCGGCGGCGAGAGCCTTGGCGCTCGCGCCGAGGTCGAGCTGGCAACCGGGGGCGAGGCGCACCGTGCGCGCGTGCCGATCAACGTCGAGCGCGGCGATGCCCGGCGCGCCCTCGACGAGGGGCTCGACGAGGTCGATTCGTTCGCGAATGAGGTCGTAGTCGCGGTCGTAGCCCCACGCGAGGAGGGCCGCCAAAACGGTCGGGTCACATAATCCATCGGTCGCCGCGAAGGCCGCGACGGCTGCGTCGAGCGCCTCGAGCAGGGTCGTCGACGCCGTCACGGTCTCGCCGGCGCTCGCGTTGAGCCGCGACAGCTCGCTGTCGGCGCGGAACCGGTTGCAGGCGGCGTCAATCTCGTCGATCACGCGCCAGAGGCACGCGGTGGCGAATGACGCGTCAGCGGGCCGCTCGGTGGTGAGGGTCCCCGTCAGGCCCCAGGTGGCGAACTGCATCGATCAGTAGCACACCGTGGAGCCCGATGGCGTGGTGTAGCAGGCCGTCGTCGTTGTCACGGGGGCCGTGGTCGGCGGCGTGTAGACCGTGCCGGGCGTCTGGGTCACGGCCGACGACGGCTGGGTCGTCGTGGTCGTGGGCGAGGACGTCGTGGCCGGTTGCGGGGCGACCACGGGCTTGGCCGTACTCGCGGCGTACCCGACGAACGCGCCCGACGCGACGCCCGAGCCGATGAGGACGGTCTGGGTCATCGTGCGGACCCGGGCGAAGCGGCGGTCACGTTGTTGGGGGGTGCGAGGGTAGGTGCGCATGGGGATTTCCTTTAGAGAAAGTCTGACACCCGCCGCTAAGCGAGGTGGGAGCGCTAGGTAAGAAACTCGTCAAAATCAGTCGGTGGCGTCGGCCTCGACGGTCGGCAGGACGATAGTGAAGCGCGCACCGCCTAGTTCAGGGTCCTCGTCGACGCGTACGGTGCCGCGGAACTCGTCGACGACCTGGGCGACGATGGAGAGCCCGAGACCCGATCCGGGCAGCGATCGGGCCGAGGCCGAGCGCCAGAACCGGTCGAAGACGTGGGGGCGTTCGTGCGCGGCGATCCCGGGACCCGTGTCCGCGACGGTGACGACCCCGTCGTTGGATCGCACCAC
>JAJZSX010000507.1 GCA_021849435.1 Actinomycetes bacterium
AGGAGCGACATCGCACACGACCGAAGTCGGAGGTGCGAAGTACACCACCAGGATTTCTCCCGGTTCCCACCGCCGTAAACCTCCCGGCTGCGGGATACTTACCCTATCAGCGCGTTACGGTCGCGTGCAAATCGCGTGACCGGCGTCTCTGACGGGAAGACCAGTGTAGCAAGCGCCCCAAGGCCCAATGTGCATTTCGGGGACTTTTTTGCGATCAATTAGCTGTCGGGTTTCTGCGCCTTGCGTCAAGCGCCGCCGAAGGCGCTGCGACCAGCCACGATGCTCCCACGACCGTGGCGAACTGACGCCGCGGCGACGTGGCTGACTGCGTACCCCCGTCACGTCAACCTTGGAGGATGGCGGCTCACGCGCCACGTCACTTCCCGTGCAGAGTGCCGATGGCTCGTGCAAGGCGTTCGCGTCCCATGGGATTCGACGAGCCCGATGTCCATTGATGGTCTGGCGGGATCGCTCCGCCCGACTCCCAGCCGCACGTGGTCCGTTCGTCAGGCTATGTTTTGTGGGCCGCGCGAGGATTGCCTACGAGTTTCGCTGAAGCGCAGCGGTAACCAGTACATCCCATGCGGCGCACGGACCACGGCGGCGTACTCAGTCTTCGGCGACGGTGAAGGGGACGCCGTTCGTGATCCTTAGGAGCTCATCGAACGAGGTGGCAAAGACGTAGTGGGGATGACCGCCGGCAGCCCAGACGATGGGCCAGTCGCCCAGCTTCGTGTCGACAATCGTGCGAAGCGGTGTGGGGTGTCCGACAGGCGCGACACCGCCGATCGGTTGGCCCGTGTGAATCCGCACGAAGGCGGCGTCGGGTCGACGGACCTCGTTCGCGCCGAGGAACTGCGCCAGGCGGCGCGTATCGACACGATGCGCCCCCGAGGTCATGATCAATATCGGGTCGCCATCGACGTCAAAGACCAGTGAGTTGGCCACCTGACCGATGTCGATGTCCAGTTGCGCCGCCGCCGCCACCGCGGTCGGCGACGGATCGAGCGTTTCGACGATCGGACTGCTGACACCGCAACGGTCGAGCGCGACGCGTACCCGTTGTCCATTTGGATGAAGGCTTGTGACCGGGCGAATGTTCACGATTGCCCTTCGGCCCGACCACCGACCTCGCGCAACCGTCGATGGAGATCGGCGGCAACCCGGTGCCACGTCTCGGCCTGCGTGGGCCAAGCGACTGGCCCCGACGCACCGCGAGATCGGCGACTCTGCAGCGTCTCGTGTGGTGCGAACACACCGACGAACTGGACCAGGGCCGGCGTTTCGGCGACGACGTCGGGGAATGGCCGACCCGTCCTAATCGACTCGCCCACGGCCGCGCCGACCAGCTCGTGCGCATCGCGGAACGGAACCCCCGTCTCGACTAGCCGCTCCGCAATATCGATCGCCGCGAGGTACGGGTCATCGGCCGCCCGGGCGGCCACGTCACTATTGAACGACATCGACTCGTAGGTGCCGCGCAACGCGTCGAGCACCAACGTGACGTTGCGCACCGAGTCGAAGAGTGGCTCCTTGTCCTCTTGGAGGTCACGGTTGTACGCGAGCGGCAGTCCCTTCAGGACGACGAGCAGCGACGTGAGGTTGCCAATGAAGCGCCCTGTCTTGGCACGCGCGAGCTCCGCGACGTCGCTGTTCTTCTTTTGAGGCAACATCGACGAACCCGTGGTGAAGGCGTCGCCCAGCGTCGCAAAGCCGAACTCCGCACTCGTCCAGAGCACCAACTCCTCGCCCATCCTCGAGAGGTGAACGCCGAGTAGCGCGATGTCGAACAGGGTTTCGGCGACGAAGTCCCGGTCGCTCACCGCATCCATCGAATTCGCGAACGCTCGGTCGAACCCCATCAGCGCGGCCGTCGTGCCGGGGTCGATTGGCAACGACGTGCCCGCCACTGCGCCGGCCCCGAGTGGCGAGACGTTCAGGCGACGACGGGTCTCGAGCAGCCGGTCGATGTCGCGCGTCAGAGCCCACGCGTGCGCGCCGAGGTGGTGGGCCAACAGCACGGGCTGGGCGCGCTGGAGATGCGTGTAGCCCGGCAGATAGCGGTCGGGGTCTCGTTCGCCGACCTCGAAGAGGGTCTCGGCCAAGGCCAGCACACGTTCGGCGACGTCGACGAGGGCGTCACGCACCCAGAGTCGGACCGTCGTCGCGACTTGATCGTTGCGGCTTCGAGCCGTGTGCAGCTTGGCACCGGTCGAACCCGCGATCTCGGTAACGCGCCGCTCGATGGCCATGTGGATGTCCTCGTCGGATCCGGCCCGTACAAACACGCCGCGATCGAACTCACTCTCCACGTCATCCAAGGCGCCGAGCAGCACACGAACTTCGTCGGACGTGAGCAGGTCGGCGGCCAACAGGCCGTGGACGTGGGCTCGCGATCCGACGATGTCGTGGTGATAGAGCACGTGGTCAAAGGGGTAACTCTCCGAGAGCTCCCACAGCGAGTTCGACATCGACGACTCGAAGCGACCGTGCCATAGGGTCATTTCGAGCGCGGCACCGTGTTCTTCGCCCCCTGACGGGCGGCCCAAGTCTTCACGCCTAAACCATAGATGCGAACGTAACCCTCGGAATCTGCGTGTTTGAAGGTGTCGGCCGCGTCGTACGTGGCGAGCCCGTAGTCGTAGAGCGCCTTGTCGCTGCGTCGTCCGGTGACCCGCATGACGCCGGGCGCCTCGAAGCGAAGCCGGACGTCACCTGATATGTGGCGCTGCGTCTCGGCAACGAAGGCGTCGATGGCCTCCTTCAGCGGCGAGAACC
>JAJZSX010000508.1 GCA_021849435.1 Actinomycetes bacterium
GAGGGGCAGGTCCTGACCCATCACGAGTGGCGGCATCGCCTTGGCGATCTTGTCCCCGAGCTGGGGTGGATAACCGAGCACGCGAGCCGCGTCACGCACGGCGGCTCGAGCCTTGATGGTCGAGAAGGTGATGATCTGGGCCACGTGGTCCGGGCCGTACCGTTCGGCCGCGTAACGAATCATGTCGCCGCGGTAGCGCTCGTCGAAGTCCATGTCGATATCGGGCATCTGCCGGCGGCCCGGGTTGAGGAACCGTTCGAAGATGAGCCCGTAGCGAATCGGATCGAGGTCCACGATCCGCAGGCAGTACGCCACGCAGCAACCTGCGGCTGATCCCCGTCCGGGGCCGACGCGAATCCCCTGCTCGCGCGCGTGGCGGATCAGGTCCCAGACCACGAGGAAGTAATCCGAGAACCCCATGTCCGCGATGACGCCCAACTCGTAGTCGAGCCGGTGGCGCACCTCATCGTTGAGCTCGCCGTAGCGCTCCGCCGCGCCACGCAACGTCAGCTCGCGCAGGAACCGGTTCGCCTCGTCCTTGTGGGTCCCCCCGCTGAACTCCGTGGGGATCGGGTACTGGGGCAGCGCGTCGTTGTCGAACTCGATCGTCACGTTGGCGCGCTCGGCGATTAAGAGCGTGTTGTCACAGGCTTCGGGATGGTCGCGGAACAGGTAGCGCATCTCTGCGGTTGACTTCAAGTAGTGCTGGTCACTCGAGAAACGGAACCGGTTGGGGTCGGCGACCAACGAGCCGGTCCCGATACACAGCAGCGCGTCGTGCATCTCGGCGTCGCCGTGGCGCACGTAGTGCAGGTCGTTGGTCGCGAGCAGCGGCGCGCCGATCTCGGTGGCGATGGAGAGCAGTAACGGATTGGTCCGGGCCTGCTCGGGCATCCCGTGGTCCTGGAGCTCGATGAAGAAGTTCTCACGACCAAAGATCGTCTGGAGACGTCCGGCCAGTTCCTTGGCCCTCGCGTAGTCGTCCTGGAGCAACGCTTGGAGCACGACGCCTCCGAGGCAACCAGACGTCGCGACGAGCCCACCGGCGTAGCGCTCCAGGAGGTCCCAGTCGAGCCGGGGCTTGTAGTAGTACCCCTCGAGGAAGGCCAGGGACGACAGCGAGCGAAGGTTCCGATAGCCGTCGTTGGACACCGCGAGCAGGGTGAGGTGGTGGTAGAGCTTCTGACCGCCTTCGGTGTCGCCACCGGTGTCGTCAATCTTGCCGCGCCGCGGTGGACGATCAAAGCGCGAGTTGGCGGCCATGTAGGCCTCGAGCCCGATTACCGGGGTCACCCCGTATTTGCGGGCCGTTTGGTAAAAGTCGATGACGCCGTAAAGGTTGCCGTGGTCGGTGATCCCGATGGCTTGTTGGCCGTCTTCGACCGCCGCCTGGATCAGGTCGTCGACACGTGCCGCGCCATCGAGCATCGAGTACTCGGTGTGGTTGTGCAGGTGGACGAAACCGTCAACCATGACTGTTCAGCGTCCTTTCCGGCCCCTCGTGTCCCCTCGTGTTCGACACCCGCTCAGAGATACGTTCCAGCGCGCGGTTCAGGCGAGCCGGGGTTAAGTGAGCGCTCGCGCATCTTCTCTAACTGCGCCGCGGCCGCCGCCTGTTGGGCGAAGAGCGAGGCCTGGATACCGTGGAAGAGGCCTTCGAGCCATCCAACCAACTGCGCCTGGGCGATACGCAACTCGGACTCAGTGGGCACGTCCGCGGTGAAGGGCAGCGCCATGCGCGCCAACTCGTCGCCGAGGTCCGAGGACAGCGCACCGGAGAGCTCGTGGATGGAGAGCTCGTAGATCTCGCGCAAACGGGTCCGACCGGGCTCGTCGAGGGGGGCGCTGCGCGCCTCGTCCAATAGGGTTTTCACCATCGCGCCGATGCGCATCACCTTGGCCGGCTGGCTAATGAAATCAGTCGCCTCCGCCGATTCATCCTCGGCCTGGCCGGGCGGCAACACCGAGTCCGGATCGACGGTCACGTTCTCTTTTTGCTCGTCTTCCACCCTTGTAGTCTGCCAGAGTGTGGCCGAGGGTGACCACAATGCCGCCAGAGGCGCGCCTCACTACACTGAGGGCGTGAGGGTGTCCACGCGAGGTGACTACGCAAGCCGAGCGCTGCTCAGCCTCGCACTTCACGACGATCCGTCTCGCCCGACCTCGGTGCGAGACCTCGCCCAGCGTACCGGACTGCCCCAGCCGTACCTCGAGCAAATTCTCCTGGCGTTGAAGGGGGTCGGGCTCGTACGGTCCAAACGCGGTGTCGGTGGTGGCTACGTCCTGGCGCGGTCGGCCGAGTCGATCACGCTCGCCGAGGTGGTCGCCGCGGTGGACGGACCAATTGTCGCGGGCGACTTCGGCCAACCTCACCAGGACGGCGCCTGTGACCACGAGGGCCAGTGCGTCCTGCTCGGCGTATGGGCCGACGTCGGCAGTCACATGCGCGAACACCTCGCCAGTTATACCCTGGCCGACATGGTTTTGCAGGCACGAGGCGTCCAGCCTGCCCGACGTACCCATTCGGCCTAGGCACTACGCCGTCCCGTCCAGTGCCCGTCGCCGAGCGTCTTTGAGTGAATCGGCGTGCAGCCGTGGTCGATGGTCACGACCGCGACAAAACCCTTGGAAACTTACGATTTTCTCACCCTGTCCTGAAGCAGGATTACAGGTCGGGGAATAACTTTCGCCGTAACGGGTTTACCGCTGTGGTAAATTAGTTATGCGTTGGTAGGAGAAATGTCCCACCCGCATACGTGTTGGGAATGCGACGAG
>JAJZSX010000509.1 GCA_021849435.1 Actinomycetes bacterium
CGTACTCGGTCTCGAGATCGGCGCGGCCGACTACGTGACCAAGCCCTACCGGCTGCGCGAGCTCGTCGCGCGCATCCGCGCGGTGCTGCGCCGCCCGACGCCCGTCGCCGAACCCGACACGATCACCTTCGGCGCGGTGACGATCGACTTCGTGCGGCGGCGCGTGACCCGCGGCGAGGTCGTGATCGAGATGAGCCGCAAGGAGTTCGATCTCCTCGCACTCTTCGCATCGCACCTGGGCGACGTCGTGACCCGCGAGGTCTGCCTCGACACGCTGTGGTGGGGCCTCGACCTCGCCGACTCGCGCACCCTCGACACCCACGTCAAGCGCCTGCGCCAGAAGATCGAGCAGACCCCGGCGGCGCCGCGTCACCTGGTGACGGTGCGCGGGGTCGGATTCCGCCTCGACCCGTAGGCTTCCGACGTGCTCGTCGGAGACCCGGCCCCCGACTTCCACCTCCGCGACCAGGACGGCGTCGAGCGGCGCCTGACGGACTTCCTCGCGACGGGCCCCGTCGTGCTCTTCTTCTTCCCCGCGGCCTCGTCGTCGGGCTGCACGCGCGAGACCTGCCACTTCCGCGACCTCGCCAGCGAGTTCGCCGCGCACCGCGCGAACCGAGTGGGCGTCTCCATGGACGCGGTCGACACGCAGGCGGCCTTCGCCGCGCTCAACCGTCTGGACTATCCCCTGCTCGCCGACGTGGGCGGTGCCGTCGCGCACCTCTACGGCGTCAAGCGCTTTCTCGAAGTCCTGCGGGTGCGACGCACGACCTTCGTCATCGACGCGCGCGGCGTCGTGCGCGAGATCATCTCGAGCGAGCTCAACATGAACGTGCACGCCGACCGCGCGCTGGCGGCCCTGTCCGCACTGTGATTCAGCCCGCGATGAGCGATGGTGCCGGGTCGCTCAGGAACGCGCCGACGTGGGCGATGAACTGCGAGGCCAGCGCACCGTCGATCTGACGATGGTCGAAGGACATCGACAGCTCGACCACGTGGCGTACCACGACCTGGTCGTCGACGACCCAGGGGGCCTTCACCAGCTGGCCGACCGCGAGGATCGCCCCGGTGCCCGGCGGCAGGATCGGCATCGCGCCGTCCACGCCGAAGGGCCCGACGTTGGTGATGGTAAGGGTGGTACCGGCCATCTCGGCGGGGGTCGTCGTGTTATCGCGCGCCCGGTCCACCAGGCCGTTGAGCGCCTGGGCCATCGCCACGAGGCCGAGACGGTCGGCGTCCTTCACGTTGGGCACGATCAATCCGCGCGGCGTGTTGGCGGCTATGCCCAGGTTGACGCTGCGACGAACCACGACCTCGCCCGCGGCGGCGTCGAAGCTCGAGTTGATCCCGGGATAGTTGCGCGCACCGTCGCACACTGCGAGCGCGGCGATGGTCAGCGGCGACAGGCGGATCCCCTCGAGACTCGGGCGCGACTTCAGCGACGCGAGCAGATCGACCGTCTTGGTCGCGTCGACGCGCAGCCAGACAACGGCGTGCGGTGCACTGAAGGCACTCTGGGTCATCGCCTCGGACATCGTCTTCAGCACGCCCTTGACGGCGATGCGTTCCTCGGCCGGGCCGCTGTCCCAGGGCTCGAGGTCGCGTCCGATGAAGCGCGAGGTCCTCGCTGGCGCCGCTACGCGAGTCGGCACACGCGCGCCGAGCAACGCGTCGACGTCGGCGCGGGTGATGATCCCGTCACGGCCGGTGCCCGTGACGCGGGCCAGATCCACGCCGTGCTGCTTGGCGTAGAGGCGAACGGGTGGGGTCGAGCGCGGCGACGCGCTCGGGGTCACACTCGGTGTAGCGACCCCAACGGATGCCGCAGCCGGCGCCGGCGTGGCCGAGCCCTGGCGGCGGTGGCGCCGGGTGGGCGTGGCGTCTTCGTTGGCGACGCCGTATCCCACCAGCACCGAGGTGCGCGCCTCGGGCGCCGACGGCGCGGCGGGTGCTGGTCCGGCGGCTGACTCGACGGACGCGGGCGTCACGTCCTCCCCATCTGCCACCTCGAAGGTGATGAGGGGCTGATCCACCTCGATGGTGTCGCCGACGTTGCCGTGCAGGATCGTCACCGTGCCGGCGTAAGGGCTCGGCAGCTCGACGACCGCCTTGGCGGTCTCGATGTCGACCAGCGGCTGGTTGAGCGACACGACGTCGCCCACTGCGACCTTCCACTCGACAATGTCAGCCTCGACGAGGCCCTCGCCGACGTCGGGAAGAAGGAAGACCTGCTCACTCATGCATATCCCATCACTCGGTCAATCCCGTCAAGGACCCGGTCCACGTTCGGGCGGAAGGCGTCCTCGATCCGCGACGGCGGGTACGGCACGTGATAGCCGCTGACGCGCACCCCCGGCGCGCGCAGCGAATAGAAGCACCGCTCGGTCAGCTCGGCCACGATCTCCGAGCCCACCGAGGCGCTCTTGGTGGCCTCCTGGACGACCACGAGACGGCCGGTCTTCTCGACCGACGAAATCATCGGGTCCAGGTCGAGCGGTGACAGCGAGCGAGCGTCGATCACCTCGACCGAGACGCCTTCACCGGCCGCGGCCTCGGCCGCGCGCAGCGCGGTCTTGACCATGGAGCCGTAGGCGACGACGGTCACGTCACTGCCCTCGCGGCGCACCTCGGCGTCGAAGAGTCCACGCGGCGGGTTGTCGAGGTCGACCTCGCCCTTCTCCCAGTAGCGGCTCTTGGGCTCGCAGAAGATGACGGGGTCGTCGTGCTCGATCGACTGCTGGATCATCCAGTACGCATCATTGGGCGT
>JAJZSX010000510.1 GCA_021849435.1 Actinomycetes bacterium
CGGGGACCGGTGACTTCACCCGTGAGCTCGAGCGTCAGGGCCATCGCGCGGTGGCGACCGACCTCAGCTTCGGCATGCTGAGCGCCGGCAGCGGCATGAAAGTGCGCGTTCAGGCCAACGCCGCCGAGCTGCCCTTCGCCGCGGGCGTCTTCGACGGGGTGACCTGTGGGTACGCGCTGCGCAACTTCACCGACCTGCGCGCCACGCTCGTCGAAATGGGCCGCGTCGTGCGTCCCGGGGGGCGGATCTCGCTGCTCGAGGTCGCCGAGCCGAGTAGCGCGCTGCTGCGCACTGGGTTTCGGATCTGGTTCCGCGGGGTGGTGCCCCTGGTCGGCTCGCTCGTCTCGGACCGCAACGCCTATCACTACCTGCCCAAGTCGACGGCGTACCTGCCCCCGACCTCCGAGCTGGTCGCCATGTTGCGCGACGCCGGCTTCAGCGCCGTCAACCACCGGTTCGTGATGGGAGGGTTGAGCCAACAGTTCCTCGCCACGAGGTCGGCGTGAAGTTCCGCCGTACCCGAATCCCCGCCCAGTCGACCCAGGTGCTGCGAGCGCTCAGCGCGCGCAGCGGCTGGCTCGTCGAGTCCCCCGACGTGCTGCGTTGCGGCTTCGGTGGTGCCGTCGATGAGATCTCCCTCGCCTCGGGCGTGGATGGGCGCACCGTGGTGTCCCTCTTCGCGGGACACGAGCTGACCGGCGACGACGGACCGGTCGGATCGGGCATCGTCGCCTTCGCGAGCCTGCCCTTTGATCGCGACGAGCCCGGCCAGCTCGTGATCCCACGCTTCACCATCACCCAGGACCGCGCCGGCGCCGCCTGGCTGAGCGAGCGCGTGGGCTCACCGGCCTGGTCGCCGCTGCTCGACGAGGTGTCCCTGCCGACCCAGGAGCCTCAGTCGATCCGCTCGGTCTCCTATCAGCCGACGCCCGAGGAGTACGCGCACCAGGTCGCCCTCGCCGTCGAGATCCTACGCCGCAAGGAGCTTGACAAGGTCGTGCTCGCGCGCGCGGTCGCCGGGACCGTGCCCGAACCCATCGACCCCGCGGCGATCGCCCAGCGCCTGCGCACCCGCGAGCCGTACTGCACCATCTACAGCCTCCCGTTGCCCGACGGCCGGCGATTCGTCGGCGCGAGCCCCGAGCTGCTCGCGCGGCGCACCGGCGCGTCCATCCAGCTGCACCCCCTGGCGGGCACCATCGCCCTGCCCGCCAACGTCGCGCCCGACGACTACGAGAACTGGTTGCTCGGCAGCACCAAGAACCTCCACGAGCACGAGCTGCTCGTGGACGACCTCGTCGGGCGGCTGCGCGACGACTACGAGGACCTCATCGCTGACGCGTCACCGTCCATCGTGGCGTTGCGCACAGTGGCCCACCTCGGCACGTGGATCAATGGTGTCCACCACGGTGCTGACGCGGCGCCCGACGCTCTGGCGATCCTTCGCCTGCTCCATCCCACCGCCGCGGTTGGCGGGATCCCCCGCGAACCCGCCACAGCCCTCATCACCCGGCTCGAGCCGCACGCCCGCGGTCACTACGCCGGGCCGGTCGGCTGGCTCGACGCCGAGGGTGACGGCGAGTGGTGGATCGGGATCCGCGGGGTCATAGTGGGCGCCACGAACTTCGAGGCCTGGGCCGGGGCGGGGATCGTGAGTGAGTCAGACCCCATCGCCGAGCGCGAGGAGACGCGCGACAAGCTGGCGAGCGTCCTGTCCTCGGTGCTAGCCGACCGGGTGTGAGCGCTTTCTCGCGAAGGGTCGCTCGACGGCCCACTTGGTGACGAGCCACAGCGCCTCGACGACGATCGCGCTCGACATCTTGGACTCGCCGCGGGTGCGGTCCGTGAAGGAGATCGGCACCTCGATGATCGAGGCGCCGGCGCGCCGGGCCCGGAAGGTCATCTCGATCTGGAAGCCGTAGCCGTCGGCGGTGACGCTCGTGTAGTCGATCAGTCGTAGTGCCCGGTCCGAGTAGATGCGATACCCCGCCGTCGAGTCCTTCACGCCGAGACCGAGCATGATCGAGGCGTACTGGTTCCCCCCGCGCGACAGGAGCAGGCGCAACATCGACCACTTGGGGATCGACCCGCCGCGCACGTAGCGCGAACCGATGACGACGTCGTGGTCGGCCGCCGCGGCGAGCAACGTCGGCAGTGCGCCGGGGTCGTGGGAGAAGTCGCAGTCGATCTCGACGAAGTGGTCGTAGCCCCGCTCGAGCCCCCAGGAGAACCCCGCCCGGTACGCCCCGCCGAGGCCGCTCTTGGCCGCGCGTTCGAGCACCGAGATCGAACCCAGTTCGCCCGCGAGGTCGCGGGCCCGCCCCGCGGTCCCGTCGGGGCTCCCGTCGTCGACGACCAGGATCGACGACTCGGGCACGACGGCGCGCAGCGCGCGCAGCATCGGCTCGATGTTGAGGATTTCGTTGTAGGTCGGCAGTACGACGAGCGTGCGCACCGATCGATTCTACTCGTGGCGCCATGGCGCGACGGTGGCCCCGGGTCCACCGCGGACGTGTAAGGCTGGTGGGGATGTCGCCCGATACGCCGAAGCCCCGGTTCTCCGTACCCCGCGAGATCCGCATCACCGTCAGTATCGGGCTCATCGTCTTCGTCTTCGCGTACTTCGTCATCCCCCAGTTCGCCTCGGGGCGAGCGTCGCTGCACCTGCTCGCGACGATCAATCCCGTCCTCGTGGGAATCGCGGTCTTGTGCGAGATGGCCGCCATCTACTCCTACGTCGAGCTGACGCGCACCGTGCTCTACCCCT
>JAJZSX010000511.1 GCA_021849435.1 Actinomycetes bacterium
AGCGACGCGCCGATCGCGGCGACGAGCTCGGTGAGATCGTGGGAGGTGACCGTGGTGGCACCGCGCTCGGCGTCGATGCGCAGCGCGTGGGTCGCGCGCAGCAGGCGTAGCGCGGCTGCGAGCAGACCCTGACCCTCGGCCGGGGCGAGGCGCGTGGAGCGCGGCTCAATGACCGAGCGTCCGACCGCGGTCTCGGCCCGCCCCCAGGCAACGCGCGCGGCTCGTGAAGTGCTGATAACCGTCGTGTGGTCGACCTCGTCACCCACCAGCAGCGGTGCGACAGCGCACCAGTACGCCGCGAGGCTCTCGTAGAGCGCGCTCTCGGCCTCGACGACGCCGGCGCGCGGGGGAGTCGGCCAGATCAGATAGGCCGCCGCGGCAATTCCCGCACCGAGGAGGATCTCTACTAGGCGGTCGAGCGCAGTCGTGATGGGGTCCTGGAGCGACGTGCTGAGCAGTACCAGGATCAGCGCGGTCACGAAGCCGGTCGAGAGGGCGAAGTTCGCCGACCACGTCGTGTACGCGGCCCAGGCGAAGAGGGCGACGAGTACCGCCGTGGCGCCCGCGTCGGGGTGCAGACCGCTGATGAGAAGGGCGGCCGCGGTCGCACCGAGCAGCGTGCCGATGACGCGGCCCACCCCGTACTTGAGCAGGGTCGAGTAGTCCGGCTTGAGGATCACGGTTACCGCGAAGGGCAGCCAGTAGCCCCGCGGCAGGCCCCACCAGTGGGCGAGCAGGACCGACGCGGGCACGGCGACGCTGAGGCGGATCGCGTGGCGTAGCGCCGGAGTCATCGACGACGTGGCCGATCGTAGGACGTCGAGGGCACTGTCGAGTCGCCGGACCCCGGCGTCGGCGACGACGCTGCGCTCGTTTCGCCACGCGCGGCGCCCATCGTCGAGGCTCGGATCGTTCACGAGTCCCCAGGCGGAGCGCAGCTGGCCGGCGATGGCTCGCAGGTGATCGATCCCCTGGGCGACGAGAACCGCTTCGCCCACCGAGACCCCCACTCGCTCGGTCTCGAGGCTGGCGAGAACTCGGCGCATCGAGTCGCCGTAAGCGCTCCAGTCGCCCTCGACGCCGCGTCCGCGCAGGCGACTCGCGAGGTCGCTCAGAGCGAGGGCGATGACGTCGGTGCCGACGCGCAATTGCGCCGCCGCCGCGCCGCCGCTGCCCAGGCGAGCACGCAGGCCTGCCAGGGTCGTCAGCTCGAGGCGAGCGCGCCGTACCTGGTTGAAGACGGAGCGCAACACCGTTGCGTCACGGCGTCCGAAGAGCGTGGGCCGGTCCAGATCGGCCTCAGCCTCGTCGACGACACCCAGCGTCGAGATCGCTGTCGTCTCGGGGCTCGAGCGCGCCAGGTTTGCCACCGCCTCGCAGGCGCGCGCGAGCTGGTGTCGTTGATGGCGCAGGCTAGGAGGCAGGCGCAATACCACGAGGGCGGCGACCTCGACGAGGGCGCCCAGGCTGACGAGAAGGCTGAGATGCGCCGCCAGGGACAGCGAACCGCTGAATCGCCCCAGCACGGTGAAGGCGATGATCGCCTGGGAGCCTATGGCCGCCTGGGTCTGGCCGAAGGCGACGAGCAGGCCGGCCCCGAAGCACCACGGAACAAGGAGGGCGACGTGCAACGCGGGATGTGCGGCGCTCGACGTGCCCACGAAGGCTGACGCCCCCATGGCCAGCGCATCGGCCACTGCGAGGGACAGCGAGATGCGCGGCGCGCCCACCAGGGACACGATGGCCACCAGATTGGCGCCCACGGCCATCGCGATGGCGCCAGTGGTGTTCGAGAGGCTCAGGCCCAGCACGAAGAGGGCGACGACGGGAGCGGCCGTGATGGCCCCGATGATCGGTGAGACGGACTGGGCGTCGAGACGCAGGTTGTGACGCAGTGCCCCGCCCAGGCGGCTCACGCGGCTCGGCTCCGCGCGACGAGCGCTCGGTGACGAGGGCGGGGCATCCGAATCACTTTAGAAGACACCCGCCCGCGCCGTCGTGTAGTACTGATAGCGAAAGGCGGTTCTATGACAACTGATTCCACCTCGTTTCGCGCGGCGCGCGACCTGCTGGTCGCCGCGCGCACTGATTCTCACGCGGCCTACGAGCAGTTCCGTTGGCCTCGGCCCGAGCAGTTCAACTTCGCCCTCGACTGGTTCGACGCCGTCCTGGCGACCGAGACGCCCGACGCGACGGCGCTACGCATCATCGAGGACGATCGCAGCGACAATTCCTACAGCTTTGCGACGCTACGTCGCCGATCGAACCAGGTGGCCAACTGGCTGCGCGACCTCGGCGTCGAGCGCGGGACCCGCGTCCTCGTCGTGCTAGGCAATCAGGTCGAGCTGTGGGAGATGACGCTCGCTCTCATGAAGGTGGGCGCGGTACTGATCCCCGCAACGACCCTTTTGACCGAGGCCGACCTCGCGGATCGGGTCGAGCGCGCCCACGCCGGGGCGGTCGTGGTGCGTGCCGACGTGGCGCCGCGCGTCGACGCGGTGCAGGGCGAATTCGTCAAGGTCATCGTCGGCGGGTTGCGCGATGGCTGGCGCCACTACGGCGAGAACGCCGCGGCCAGCGAGGACTTCACGCCCGAGGGGGTGACGCTCGCGAGTGATCCCCTGCTCGTGTACTTCACCTCGGGCACCACGGCGCTGCCCAAGATGGTCGAGCACACCCACGCGAGCTATCCGATCGGACACCTCTCCACGATGTACTGGATCGGAATCCAACCCGGCGACGTGCATCTCAACGTC
>JAJZSX010000512.1:0-1510 GCA_021849435.1 Actinomycetes bacterium
CTTGACGGCGGGGCCGAAGAACAGGACCCGCACGTCGACGCCGCGGTTGGTCTTCATGCGCGTCGCCATCACCATGCCGGGCACGGCGCGTGCGGGGTCGTCACTGATGATCATGAACGCGACCTTGGCGCGAGACTGCTCACTTGACATGGTGTTCTTCTGTCCTCTCATCGGTCGTCACCTGGGACGACTGCTCTCGTTCGGCGTGCGGCTCTAACGGTGCGACCGCACACGACGACCCCCGACCCATCAGCCTCGGCCACGCGAGCGTGGCCGCTACGGCGATGAGGGGCACGGCGTCGCGTACCGTCGCGTTGGGAATCGGAGCGGCGCCGATGTAGCCCACTACGGCCGCCGCTACCGCCCGACTGCTCACGCAGGAAAGCCTCACCTAACCACCTTACTGGTGGGTCGCGACGAAAAATCCGCCCGACCACGACCGACGGAGACGGCACGATTGCCCTGCGCTCGCTAGCGCACTCGGCCCGCGCCCAGGTGTCGCCGGAGCTTGATTCCGGCGGGTGCGTCGAACCACTCGACGTGACCGAGCAGGTAGGACCGGTAGGCGAGTTCGACGTTGGCCGAGGAGTGAAGGACGCCGCCGAAGTACTCGACCTCGGAGAGGGCGAACTCGACGTGGGCGATCGGTAGCACCGCGCCGAGCGTGGCGAGATCGTCCTCGGTGATCGTGATGACCCCGTCGTAGCCCTCGAGCAGGGCGTCGAGGACGCCGTAGTCGACGGTGATCGTTCCGACGCCGGCGGTGTCGAGCCAGTCGATGGCGCTGCGCTCGACCGCGACCGCGAGGTCGTGCAGCGCGAAGGTGCGGTTCGACAGGCCGAGGTCGAGCACGCTCGCGACGTCGGCCTGGGGGGTCGCGTCACACCAGGTGAGGTTCGAACCGTGCCAGTCACCGTGGGTCCACTGCGTCGCGACCTCGCCGAGCCCAGCCGCCGCGAACTCGATTGGTCCGGCGAGGATCGACGCGTAGTCACCGAGGACGTCGTAGGGCGCCGTCGCGCGAGCGAGGCCCGGCCGGGTGGTGACAAGGTGGCGATACGCCGCGGCGGGGTCGGGCGCGAGGATGACGGCGACCGAGTCGAGCAGGGGACTGAAGTCCCACGCCGCACTGTCGAAATCAGACGCGGCTCGGTGGAAACGCGCGAGGGCGGCGCCGGCCGCTTCGGCGTGCGCGCGCGACTGGAACGGGTGCCACGAGGGGACGTCGCGATAGTGATCGACGCCGTCCGCAGGCTCGTAGACCTCGTAGAGGACTCGTCCGCGTTCGTGCACGGTCGAGCCGTCACGCGCCGCGAGGACCGCCGGCGTGTTCAGTCCGCGTGCGCGCAGGTGACCGACGAAGGCGTGCTCGAGCACGAGGCGTTCGCGCGATCGGACACGAACGTCGTGGCGCTTGAGAAAGTACGTCCGGCCGCCCAGTTCGACGAGCGCCGCGGCGGACATCGGACGCGGGCTGCGCCAGAGCACCGCCGCGTCGTTCGTTCGCGGG
>JAJZSX010000512.1:1520-2754 GCA_021849435.1 Actinomycetes bacterium
TAGTGGCCGAGGACCTCGACGGCCTCCGCCGCGGTGATCGCCGGCCAATCGGGGACGACGAGGTCGTTCGCCATCCCGTGAACGAGGCCGTCGGGCTCGCTCCGTTCGTTGTCGGACGTGGTCACACCTCGGCGTCGGCCCCGACGCGAAGTGGCTCGGTGCGGCGCGCGCGCAGATTAACGAGCGCGCCCGTGAGTAGCGTCGCGGCCACTGAAACCACGAAGGATGTGAGCGAGGCCGACATCCAGCTCGGCGCGTGGAAGTGCAGGGTGTTGGCGATGTGCGCCCACATCGTCACCCACCAGCCGATGTAACCGGGGTTGATCAGCTGGTAGATGGCGAAGCCGATCGCCCAGGGTATGAGCATCGTCGAGCGACTCTGGGCCCGCGACGAGAGGTTGAGGTGCCCCTTGGAGAGCAAGAAGAAGTCGACGATGAATACCGCGGACAATGGGACGAACACCGATCCGAGCAAGACGAGAAAGTTCTCGTAGTCGGCGATGTTGATCCCGATGGCCAGCGCGGTAGTGAGCGTGGACACGATGAGCGCGAGCACGCGCCGGTCCCAGAGGGGCCGCAGATTCTGGATCGATATGACGGTGGAGTACACGTCGGCGAACGACTGGTCGAGTTCGCGCGCCGCGAGTAGTGCGAAGGCGAGGGTCCCGAGGGGCACGGCGATGAAGGCGCCGTAGATGTCCGACGGCGCGCGCGCCACGGTCACGAGGGCCACCAGGCCGATCACGTAGCAGAGCACCTGGGTGACGCCGTAGCCCACGAAGGCGCCCCAGAAAGCCGTGCGAGGCGTGCGCGAGTGGCGTGTGTAGTCGGCGGCGAGTGGCGCGAAAGAGATCGCGACCGCGATGACCGTGTCCGTCGCCGCCCAGAAGCCGGTCCAGGTGCCGTGGGTGAGCGCCGGCATCGGGTGACGGAGCAGCTCGACGAAGAGGTAGACGAGCACGACCAACACCGCCGGCGTGGCGATACGTCGCAGGATACGGATCGCCCCGAGCGGGTACAGGGTCAAGAGCCCCGTGATCACCCCGGCGATGAGTACGTAGGCCCACTGGGGGAGGCCTGGCTCGACGGTACGCGCGGCCGTTGCGATGGTGACGAGCTCGAAGATGCCCCAACCCAGTAGTTGGACGATATTGATCAGGGTCGGCACGTAGGACAGTCGACTCCCGAAGACGCCTCGGAGCAGCACCATGGCCGGTGCGCCGGTGCAGATCGG
>JAJZSX010000513.1 GCA_021849435.1 Actinomycetes bacterium
GCACCACGGCGCCCATCTGGCCGTGCGCTCGTTTGAGTCGGGTGACGATGGCGTGGAGTTGGGCCTGGTCGTGCAGCACGTGCGAGTCGGCGCTCGTGCCGCCGGCGTGTGTGACGGCTTTGGACATCAGTGGTCTCCCTTGAAGATCATCGTGACGAAGCGCACATTGAGCGCGACGAATCGCCACAGTTGGAACAGCACGTGGTTGCGACGGCGCAGGGTCTGGGCCGTCGGCAGCGGTGAGTTCTTGATATCGGCAACTGCGTTGTCCATGGTGGTTCTCCTTGGTTCGTTCGATGTCGGCTATTCGGGGATCAGGTACCAGAAGGGGCGGGCCTTGGCCTTGTAGAGGAAGAGCACGTGGAGCATGTACTTGATCCAGTGGCCCGCGAGACCGATCTCGCCAAAGGTGTCCTTGGTGCTGCGCCCCGTAGCTGGGAAGCGGTCGTAGTCCGGCACGACCGGGTACATGGTCATCGAAGCGGCCGTGCCACGGCGCAGCCCCATGCCCGAGGAAGCCACACAGGCCGCACCCATGTCGGCCATGGAGGCCTCTCGCGAGCGCGACGTCGGGCCGTTCGTGATCCGGTCGACGATGGTGAGCGCGGCGGTCTTGCCCATGACCCCCGACGGCATGCCCGTGCGCGGCGGCGATGGCGTGATGACCGTACCGTTCGTACTCGAACGGGGCTGGGAGATCTGGTGGGGCGGAGCGAAGGCGATGCCCACGGCGAAGATATTCGGGAACCGGCTCGACTCATAGGTGCGCGGCCAGTCAGCGGCGCTCCACTCGCCGTAGGGCTTCGCGGTGTAGTTGGCGTCCACTTTCATGAACCCGCTCGCGAGGAACACCTCACTCGTGATGTCCTCGCCGGCGCGGTCAAAGGCCTTCAAGTCGACACCCCGGAACGGAGGCAGCAGCATCGCGAAGTCGAAGGGCAGCTCGTTCTTGGACCCGTCGAGCTGCTCGTAGTGGATGACGCCGGGTTCGATCCGCTCGACGTGGGCCTGGACAACGGCCTTCACGTCACGTTCACGGAACAGCGACTCGGTCCAGAGCTTGCTCGTGGTCTCGAAGCCGTTCTGGGTGAACACCATCCCGCCGACCCCAAAGTCACCGAGTTCGTACTCGTTGGTCACGTAGGTGACGTCGGCCATGTCGCGCACGCCCGCCATGCGTATCTCGTGCTCGACGTTGAACGTGTACTCAAAGGCCGCGCCTTCACAGGTGCAAGTCCCGTGTCCGACACCGACGACAATGCGCTGGCGCTGACCCTGGCGCATCTTGGTGATCGTGTCGGTCAATGCCGCCGCCGCCTGCACTGCGTGGCCCGGGGTGCACACCGAGACGGTGTTGCCGTCGGGTCCGAGACCCGGCGTCGCAGCGAAGTTGAGCTTGGGTCCGGTCGCGTTGATGAGGTAGTCGTAGGTGATCGTGTCGACCTGGTCGAGCCGCTTGGGGTCGGTGTAGCGAACCGTGACGAAGGGCTGGTCGATCTCGGCGGACCCCTCGGGGTGCAACTCGGTGGCGAGTGCCTGGTGGAACGTGATGCCCTTGCGCTTGTAGATCGGCGCCAACGGGAAGGTCACGTCCTCGGTGGTCATCTTGCCCACCCCGACCCAGATGTTGGACGGGATCCAGTTCCACTTCGAATTGGGTGTCACCATGACGACCTCGTGGGCGCGTCCCAACCGTCGTCGAAGATGCAGCGCTGCAGTGTGCCCCGAGATACCGGCCCCCAAAATCACGACTTTTGCCATTACTTCACCCCTTCAACCGATATGGCGTCGTGCCTCGTCGACGAAGCACCCAGCCAGTATACCCCCTGGGGTATACGCGCGCAAGCACGGCAATACCCCCGCGGGGTATCGGTTCTTCAGTGTGGTGCTGCGCCGTTCGGCGCCGTTCGCGCGGCGGTCCGTGGTACAGCGGCGCGAGCGCAGAATCCCTAGCGCACGAGGAAGTTCGTGAACTGCCAGGGGTCGTCGCGATCGAGCTCGCGCCCCGACCAGCGGTCGAACCAGTCGGCGTGCGTCGAGACCGGGTCCCAGTCGATCGGACCGGACCAGGTCGTGCCCACGTAAGGAGTCGCCACCGCGAGCACGTCGCGCCACGGCAGCTCGTCGGGAACGTGCACGCCCTCGCGCGGCGAGCGCAAGAGCCAGTCGATCGCGCCGAGGATCGACGCCGCAACCTGGACGGTCGTCGCGCTCTGGTGGGGCGCGACGGCGCGCGCCTCGTCGATGGTGGTGCGCATGCCGGTCCACCACGCACCGTAGGGGTGGCCCATCGCCAGTACGCCGAGCTCGTCGCGGCCCTCGATGATGTCGTCGTTCATGATCCGCTGGACCTCGGGGTACTGATACTGGGCGCCCTCAAGCTCGACGAAGCTCGCCCACGCGGCGTCGGTCGGGCAGTACGCGTAGTGCACCGTTGGCCGGTAGAGGGCCTCACCGTCACGCCAGACGGTCAAGTGGTCACAGATCGTGAACGACTCGCCGTGGCGGATGACCATGCCGATGATCGGACCCGACGGCACGACCGAGCGGACGATGGTCTGGTGGGCCATCTGGGCGAGACAGATCTGGTTCAAGGGGCCTTCACCCTGGTGGGTGAGGCCGAGTGGCGGTAGGCGCTTCTCGTGGGTTCCCCAACCCATCTCTGCGGGAGCCACACCCTCCTCGTAGAACCCGTCCACCGACCAGGTGTTGACGAACTCACCGACCCGCTTGGGGTCGCGACTGATCTGGGT
>JAJZSX010000514.1 GCA_021849435.1 Actinomycetes bacterium
CACCGCAGGCCCGATCCTTGCGCTGCCGGGCGCCTTTAACCCGCTCTCGGCGATGCTCATCGAGCGCCGCGGTTTCGAGGGCGTCTACCTCTCGGGCGCGGTCCTTGCGGCCGACCTCGGGTTGCCCGATATCGGGCTCACGACGCTCTCCGAAGTAGCGGCGCGCAGCGCACAGGTGGCGCGGGTGACCGGGATTGGTACCATCGTCGACGCCGATACCGGGTTCGGCGAGCCGATGAACGTCGCGCGCACCGTGCAACTACTTGAAGACGCTGGTGTCGCGGGCCTGCACCTCGAGGACCAGGTCAACCCCAAGCGGTGTGGGCACCTCGACGGTAAGCAGGTCGTCGAACTCGACGTAGCGCTTCGCCGGATCAACGCCGCGGCCACGGCCCGACGTGACCCCGATCTGCTCGTCATCGCGCGCACCGACGCCCGGGCCGTCGAGGGGTTGGACAGCGCGATCGAGCGGGCCCGCGCGTACGTCGACGCCGGAGCCGACGCCATCTTTCCCGAGGCGCTGCTCGACGAGCGCGAGTTCGAGGCGATGCGCGCCGCGGTGTCGGTGCCGATCCTCGCCAACATGACCGAGTTCGGCAAGGGGCCCTCGCTCAGCGTCGCCCAACTCGGTGAGCTCGGGGTGGACATGGTCATCTTCCCCGTCTCGCTGCTGCGTCTCGCGATGGGGACGGCCGACCGTGCGCTCGACCTGCTCGGTCGTGAGGGCACGCTCTCGGCGATGCTCGGCGAGATGCAGACGCGCGCGGAGCTCTACGACTTGCTCGACTACGAGTCCTTTAACGCCTTTGACCGATCGGTGTTCGACTTCACGATCGGGACGTGAGAGGAGAGGCCGTGGACCGCGATCGAACGAGGTACCTGGGCGAGCGCGGTTTTGCCAACGGCTCGCTCTACGACGAGGTGCGCCCGGACTACCCCGAGGCGTCGATCACGACAATCGTGGCGGCCTTCGGGCTGGACCGCTCCTCGCGGGTGCTCGACCTGGGCGCGGGAACAGGGATCTTCACCCGACAGCTCCAATCCCACGTGGGCGAGGTTGTTGCCGTCGAGCCGTCACCGTCGATGCGCGAGACAATGCTCGCTGCGACCAACGGGGTTACCGTGCTCGACGGCCGCGACGACGCGATCCCGCTCGAAGACGGCTCCGTGGACGCCGTGGTGGTCGCCCAGGCGTTCCACTGGTTCGACGCGCCGCGTGCGCTCGCTGAGATCCATCGGGTGCTCGTGCCCGGCGGTGGGCTCGCGCTCATCTGGAATGAGCGTGACGAGTCCGTCGACTGGATGGCGGCACTCACGCACGCGATGCGGTGGGACGCGCACCGTCCGTACTCGAGCAACGGCGACGTCGCCCGCGTGGTGGGCGAGGCTGCCTTCGTGGACGTCGAGCGCCACCAGTTCAGTTACCGCCAACTGCTCACGCACGAACAGATCTACCGCCGCGTGCTCACCACGAGCTACATCTCGATCATGGACGACGGCGATCAGCGCGCGCTGCTCGCGGACGTGCGCCGCGTGATCGAGCCGCTCAGTGAGCCGGTCGACTTCGTCTATCGCACCGATCTCTACACGGCGCGCGCGGCGCGATGACCGACCGCTACACCCACGGTCATCACGAGTCAGTGCTGCGCAGTCACCGGTGGCGCACGGCCGAGAACTCGGCGGGCTTCGTGCTCGCCCACCTCGCGCCTGGTGCCTCGCTGCTCGACGTGGGCTGTGGACCGGGAACGATCACCGTTGACCTCGCGCGTCGCGTGGAGCCCGGTCTGGTCGTGGGGATCGACCGTGAGCCCGCGGTGATCGAGGCAGCGGCCGCGTCGTACCCGACGGCGGCGCACCCCAACCTGCGCTTTGTGACGGGGGACGTCTACGGACTCGAATTCGACGACGAGTCCTTCGACGTGGTCTTCGCCCATCAGATCCTCCAACACCTCACCGACCCGGTCGCCGCGCTGCGCGAGATGCGTCGCGTGCTCCGTTCCGGCGGACTCCTGGCCGTGCGCGACGCCGACTACGGGGCCTTCACCTGGTTCCCGGCCGATCCCGCGCTCGACGAGTGGCTCGATGTTTACCACCGACTCACCCGACTGAACCGCGCCGAGGCTGACGGTGGTCGCCACCTGGCGCACTGGGTGCGCCGAGCCGGTTTTGCCGACCTCGCGGTCACCTCGTCAAACTGGACCTACGCGACGGCCGACGAGCGCGCCTGGTGGGGCGGGCTGTGGGCCGATCGGGTGACTTCGAGCGATTTCGCGACCCAGGCCCTCGAGACGGGGGTCGCGTCGAGGGCGCAACTGGCCCGGTTCGCTGAGGCCTTTCATCGATGGGCGAACGAACCCGACGGCCTCTTCCTCGTGCCGAGCGTCGAGGTGCTCGCGCGGCCTTACGCGATTTCCTCGACTGGAACCGGTCGACCGAAGTAGTAGCCCTGCCCGAGGTCCACACCGAGTGACCGCAAGGTCTCGGCTTCAGCGCCGGTCTCGATCCCCTCGCCGAGTAGGCGGGTCCCAGTGAGGTTCGCGAAATGGCGCATCCCCGACACCAACGCCTGGCGCGCCGGGTCGTGGTCGATGTCACGCACGAGTGAGATGTCGAGCTTGACGACGTCGGGGTGCAGTTCGAGGATGTGGTGCAGCCCCGCGTAGCCCGCACCCGCGTCGTCGACGAAGAGTTGACAACCCGCCACCGAGGTGACGGCGTGGCGGATCTCGTCGAAGTTGTCGA
>JAJZSX010000515.1 GCA_021849435.1 Actinomycetes bacterium
ACTGCTCGTGGGCTGTCTCATGTCGTTCTTCGGCATCGCAGTCGACCCGGCCGTCAAGGTCTACACCTCGGAGAGCTACCCCACGGAGATCCGCGCGTGGGGTGTCGCCACCACCGAGGGCTTCGGCCGATTGATCTCGGGCGTCATCGGTCCGTCGATGATCCCGACCTTGTTCTCGCACTTCGGCGTCGCTGGGGTGTACTCACTCGTGGGCACCATCGCGCTCATCGCGGTGGTCGTGGTCGCGCTCTACGGTCGAGAGACGAAAGGTCTCCCCCTCGAACAAAGTGCGACGGCCCGGTAGCTCGCACGGACCGCCGGCCACCGAGAACTTCAGCGTCAACCAATTCGAAGTGAAAACAGTTCAAGTTTCACGCCGCTCCGTCATCGAACCTCCGACCTTGAGCGACAGAGGGAGCGAGTACCTTGGACGTCGTGCGCGGACTCGGGACCATCATCGACGTGGTCGCGATCATCGTCGGTGCGCTGCTCGGCGTGCTTGTGGGAAATCGACTGCCCGCTCGTACGCGTCACACCGTCACTGACGCGCTCGGACTCGTGATCCTGGTGATCGGGGCCCTCAACGTCGCCGCCATATCCGACCACTCCTTCCGTCACGCCGTCGGCAGCAGCTGGACGTTGCTCGTGGTCCTAGGGGCGCTGGTCATCGGTGGCATCGGGGGGTCGCTTCTACGTATCGAGGAGCGGGTCACGACCTTCGGCGGATGGATCCAGGAGCGGATGACGCGTGGCCGGGTCAGCGACTCGCAAGAACGATTCATCGAGGGTTTCGTCTCGGCGTCGCTCCTGTTCTGCATCGGACCACTCGCCATCCTGGGCGCACTCAGCGATGGCCTTGGCCACGGCATCAGCCAACTCGTCCTCAAGTCCGCACTCGACCTGTTCGCGGCCATCGCGTTCGCGGCCACCCTCGGCTGGGGCGTCGCCGTCTCCGCGCTGCCAGTTGGCGTCTTCCAGGGACTCATCACGGTGTTGGGCGTTCTCGCTGGTTCGTTCCTACCGGCGTCGATGATCGCCGCAATTACCGCGACCGGTGGCATTCTGCTCTTGGGGATCGGCCTGCGTCTGTTGCAGATCAAATCGGTGCCGGTCGCCGACCTCTTGCCCTCGCTCGTCGTCGCGCCGCTTCTCGTCGGTGCGATCAGCGTGATACACGGGTGAGGCCGGAGCCCGAAGCACGTAGGTCAGCGATGGAGCCCGCCAAATCCTCCATCGAGCTTAACGAACGCGACCCCGTCGTCATCGCGCAACCCCATTGTTGCCTTGTCACGAGACAGACGTCATCGATCACTTCGAGCGCACGATAATGATTTGCCTGATACCGACAAGCGCGTCGATCGAGAGGTGAGGCGCCAGCGATCGAGGTCCGTCTACGAAGCCGGACGACGGGTTCGACGCGAAGTTCGCCACCAGGTTCGCACCCTGAAAAAAAGTCGACGGGGCCGATTCCGACGTGAGTCGTTATCGAGACGACGGCGTTCGCCGGAACATCGATTCGAAGGATCCCGACGGCGGTCGACGCATCGACGGTGAACCCCGATGAGGGGAAGGCGACCGCCGCCACTTCAACAGTTGCGGAACCGAGCTCAGTGGTGTAGCGGTGCTGCACGTCACGCAACGCGGTGGGTTGCCAGGTGTGGGCGCCATTGCCATCCAGGAGCGAGACCCCAGTCGAATCGAGAAAGCCGATGAGCGCACCGACGAGGAGAATGAGCCCACTCGAGGCGACGAAGAAGATCCCCGCGAAGAATCGACGGACCGTGAGCCGACGCGCCGGCGTCCGTATCGCCACGACCGCGAGGGAAATAAGGAACACCAGCCACAACAACGCGAGGCTCGGTGCGCCGATTCTGATAGCGCCTCCCCGAGCGAGCAGCACGAGCAGGACTGCGAACGCGAGCACACCGGCGAGAACCGCCGCGGTCAACCGATGCGAGTTCGACACGGGCCGTCGACTCCGCTCGTTCACGACCTCTCCCTCGACCTGCGGCACGAAGACCCACATTGCGAGATAGATCGCGACGCCGAGGCCCCAGAACAACGCAAGGATGACGAAGATAACCCGAAAGATGTTCGCGTCGATGTCGAAGCGGTTCCCGAGACCTCGCGCGACACCGGCGATCACCTTGCCGTTGAGACTGCGTCGCAGCTGACGTGGCGGATCGCCCGCCGCGGTGGTAGCGGAGGATTCGTGATTCGGTGCCAGGTCGGGCGCCTCGGTCATGAACTCACGGTAGGTCGTCCCCAATTCGAAGGTCATCAGGGAGAACCCAGAGAGCGGGGCGTTATCTCCGGATTCTCCCGTAGCGCGAACACGATGACGTGGGGTAAGGCCGTAGTCGCGATCGACGAGGACAGCACGATGACCACCGCTACGCAATTGCAGCTCCCCCGACTCGAGGTTCCACAACGACCTTTCTGTCGTAACATCACTGACGCCGTGCTGGGTGGTGTCTGCTCGGGAATCGCCTCTCACCTCGGGCTTCGCACCCGGCACGTCCGAATCGTCGCCGCACTGTTGAGCCTCCTGTTCGGCGCCGGAATAATCGGGTACATAGTGCTCTGGATTGCGATACGTCGCGACGGCGAAGACGCGCCCATCGCGAAGCGACTCGAACACGAGCGGCGCACCTCGAGCGTCGTGCTCTGGCTGTTAGCGGCGGTGCTCGCAGTGCTGCTCCTAATCTCGCGCCTGGACCTCGCGATACTCAGCC
>JAJZSX010000516.1 GCA_021849435.1 Actinomycetes bacterium
CATCGCCATCGACACCGACCCGAGCAAGGTTGAGCGTGCGCTCGCGCTCGGGGCGACCCACGGGTGCGCGACGACCCTCGACGCCGCCTTCACGATCCTGCCCGACCTCACGATGGGGCGCAACTGCGACAGCGTGATCATCACGACCGGCGTGCTGAGCAGCGAGCTCGTCGAGCAGGCCCGCTCGATCACCGCCAAGGGCGGCATCATCGTCGCCACGTCGATTGCGCCCTACCACCAGCAATCGATCGACCTCAACCTGTTCATGTTCTCCATGTACAACCAGGAGCTGCGCGGCACGGTCTTCGGCTCGGTCAATCCTCGCTACCAGATCCCGCGGCTGCTGCGACTCCACCACGACGGACAACTGAAGATCGACGAGCTGATCACGCGTGAGTACACCCTCGACGAGGTCCAGCTCGGCTACGACGACCTGGCCTCCGGGCGCAACGTGCGCGGGGTGGTGCGCTTCTAGCGCCGAGGCGTCGCCGTGATTTTCGGGGTCAGTGCCGTCGCGTCACGCTGGCGCCACGCCCCGAGCCAGACGCCGAGGCCGTAGGCGAGGTCGTCGGCCATCGCGAGGGGTACGTCGCGTGCGCGCAACCCCCCGCGGTCGCGCCAGCGCCACAGGGTGCCGACGGCGAACACGAGGCCGACGGGACGGCGCAGTCTCGGTACGATCGCCGCGCCCGCGAGCAGTGGACCGTAGGAGCGCACGAGGGCGCGCGCGAAGGAACCGGCACTGCCCAGGGTCGCGCGTGTGACCAGTCGAGCAACGAGCGATGCGCGCTGCTCGACGTCACGCGGGAGCTGGCGGTCGATCCGTCGGGCGAGGATCGCGATACCCGTGGCAACGAGGCCGAGGCGGCGCGCGAGGAGTCCGAGCAGTACCGGCGCCATCGTCTCGTCGAGCACGACCGGCGCGAGTCGGTCGTGGTGTCGGTCCCCGAGGGACGCCGCCGAGGTGCCGTAGGTCACGCGCTGACGCCACCAGGCGCGCCACGTCGCGCGCGCGAGGTGTCCCGCCACGAGGTCCGCGTCGTAGCGAACGAGCCAGCCCGCGTCGACGAGTCGCCAGACGAGGTCTACGTCCTCGCCCACGCGCAGAGTCTCATCAAAACCGTCGGCGAAGGCGTCGCGGCGCACGAGGAGACACGCGCTCGGCACGTAACTGCGCGCCGTCTGTGGGGCGACGAGTCCGCCCAGCGGGCCGAGGTCGAGGGGACCGTGGTCGCGCTCGAATCGTGCGCGCGAGTTCGCACCGACCCCGCGCACGCGCGGGGCGACCGCGCCGATGCGCGGGTCGGTTCCCGAAGCGAGGAGACGGGTGCTGAGGGTGAGTGCGTCCTCGAGCACGACATCGACGTCGATGAACCAGAGCCAGGGGCGCGTCGTCGCACGGGCTCCGGCGTTTCGCGCGGCGGCCGGCCCACCGTTGCGCTCGAGGCGCACGAGACGCGCACCCGCGTCCCGGGCGCACCGATCGACGGCTAGGGCGTCGGCGGAGCCGTCGTCGACGACCGTCACCGCGAAGTCGCCGAGCCCGGCGAGGAGCCGTTCCAGTGCGTCTAGGTCATCGCGAACGGGCACGACGACGTCGATGGCGTCGCGGTCCCCGTTGGGCGCCCAGCGAGGTCGCGCGAGACCCGAGTCGACCAGGGTGCGAGCGAGGACTCCCTCTGTCGCCGCGAGGTGCTCACCGGCTCGCCACCGGTCAAGGGTCGCACGGGCCCGTTCGCCCAGTCGCACGAGGCGCCAGGGGGAACCACCAGCGAGGAGGGCCCTCGATGGGAACGTGACGTCGGCGAAATCGAGCACCGTGCCGGGGGGCAGTGGGGCGGTTCGTGGTGGCGGGACCGGGTGGAACGCGGGCACGTGGCGAGTCTCGCAGAACCACTAGCGAGACGGGCGCCGAGACGACAGAATAGGGAGGTTCGAGGAGGAACTGTGCCGACCGAGACTGTGATCGAAATCGATGACGTGGACACCACGCAGGTCGAGGACCTGCTCGTCGAAGAGGTGTCCATCGACGGTCTCTGCGGCGTCTACTAAACCCGTGGCCGACGACCCGCGGCCCTTCACGCGTAGTGGACACTGGTCGCTCAGCGGCGAGGTGTCACTTCGCGATGAGTCATTCGGCGCGCTCGCGTACCACCACGGGACCCGACGACTCGTGTTCGTGAAGTCGCCGCTGCTCACTGCTGTGCTGCGCCGACTGGGCGACTACGAGACGGTGGACGACGCGCTCGGTGCGATGGTCGGCCCCGACGATCGCGACCGCTTCGCGAACGCGCTGGCCTCCCTCGCCGATTCGGAGATCCTCAGTGGGCGCTGACTCGTCGCTGCGTAGCCGCTTCGAGCGCGGACTCGACGCGCCGATCTGTCTGACCTGGGAGCTCACCTACGCCTGCAACATGTCGTGCTCGCACTGTCTCTCGGCTTCGGGCCGGCGCGATCCGCGCGAGCTCACGACCGACGAGGCCCGCGCCTTCATCGACGAGGTGGCCGCGATGCAGATCTTCTACATCAATGTCGGTGGGGGCGAACCCATGATCCGACGGGACTTCTTCGAGCTGATCGGCTACGCGGTCGCCCAGGGGGTGGGCGTCAAGTTCTCGACCAACGGCACGCGCATCGACGCCGATGCGGCGCGACGACTCGCGGCGATGGACTACCTCGACGTCCAGGTGTCCCTCGACGGCGCGGACGCGGCGACCAACGACCGGCTGCGCG
>JAJZSX010000517.1 GCA_021849435.1 Actinomycetes bacterium
GTGACGTGGTCCCGGTTCACGGCGAGCTCTTCACCGTGTCGTGGGGCGTGATTCGTTGGCTCGTCGCGCTCTTCCTCATGAACCTGCTGCTGTCGGTCTTCTACTATCTCGCGCCGAATCGTCGATCACGGTGGCGGTGGACGAGCGCCGGGACCGTGGTCGCCACGTTGACCTGGGCGTTGGTGTCACTCGGCTTCGCGCTCTACACGTCCACCTTCGGCTCGTTCGGCACGACCTACGGTGCCTTCGCCGGTGTCGCAATCCTCATCTTCTGGCTATACCTGTCAGGACTGGCGATCCTGATGGGCGCCGAGGTCGACGCGGCGGTCGCGTCGAAAGGCGAGGCGCGAACGTGGTATTCGCCACTAGTTTTGCTCGACGCACCGGACGCTCTCGATCCGTGAAGTTTCGTTGGTCGCGAAGCGGGCGTTTGATCGGCGGCAATCCGTTCGGTCCGCGGACTTAAGACTGGGCGAGCTCGTCGAAGCTCGCGACGACGACGAGACCGGTGGCGCGCCCGGCTAAACGGGCGTCGCTGGCGACGAGCTTGTCGGCTTGGAGTTGGGTGACGGCCACGTATTCGGCGTCGGAGAGGTCGTCCCAGCCGTGGGTGCTCGCGAGGTTCCACGCCGCACGCCGAGACACGCGGTCCCCGAGCAGGCGTACCTTCAGCGCCGTCATGCGCTCGTGCAGCATGAGGGCGTCGCGTTCGTCGAGCGTGCCGTCACGTACCTGGGTGAGCAGGATCTCGAGGGCCCGTGTTCGCAGGCTGTTTGGGGCGACGAGATGGTGACTGTCTGGAAGGGTTACTGACTGTGCGACGAGGCGCACCAGGGTCGGCGGGTCGATAACGAATCGTGTCATCGCACCGGCCCGTCGCCGTGCGCTCGCGCGATGGACCGCCGCGTCTGACGTGGTGACACGCGCTGCAACGATACGTTCGAGCGAACGGCACAATGCTCGTCCACGAGATCATCCTTCGTGTTGGAACGTGAAGACGGCGGCACGCTTCGAAGGTTATTGGTCGCGGGCCGCGCTGTCACGCGGTCTCCTTCGCCGGTTCGACGGGGACGTCACGATGGGTCCTCGACGTGAGCGGCGCTGGTCACGATGACGTCGAGAGCTGGACAGGTTGGGACGGGTTCGCGACTGCGAAGCGGGTGCCGGATCGACGCAGGTTTCGAGTGACGTGGACGCGGTGGCGTCAGGTTAGAGGCGCGCGACGAGCAGCGAGATGCCCGAGCGACTCGACGGCGAGACCCGTCTGTTTCGCTGAGGTGAGTCTTTCGCGCCGGCCTCTCAGGGCGGTGTGGGCGTGTCACCCGGGCGTCGGAAGATGCGCCCGAAGATGATGAACTTCGCCACCCAGAGAATGGCGAAGAAGAAGAGGTTGGCCCCCGACACTACGGCGGTGTCGAACGAGTGACTCCAGTGATGGGACTCGACCAAAGAGCGCGTGAAGATTGCGCCGAGTTGGGAGAGACCGATGCTCGTCAACGCCGTTATCCAGAAGGGCAGCACCTCACGGCGCCAGTGGCTGCGGCCGCGTTGCTGCCAGGTCCAGGTGCGATGCAGGTAGTAAGCAGGTAGCGCCGCGACCACGTTGCCAATCAGTGTGGCTCCCGTCACCGAGTTCACGGCTCCAGTTCCGTAGAGCGCCGCAATCAACGTCAGTGAGAAGACGGTCGTCATCCCCGAGACCAGCACATAGCGCACGTACTTACGTCCTGACGATGACTGAGTCCATGCGGTGAACTTGGTTACGTGGCTGACTTCGTCGGTGGGGCCGCTCATCGCTGCCTCGGCTGAGTGGTCACGTCTTCGACAGTACCGTTGAGGTCCTCGCGAACCATACCGTGGGGTGGTACGACGGGGGACAGGCGCCCGCACAACTGGGTTGGGCGGTCGTGCTCGGCCGCGTCGACTCGACGACGGGCCCGGGCGAGCTTTTCGACCTCGAGCTGCTGACGGCTAGTGACCGTATCCCTGTGACGTCCGCCAGTGGCGTCATGGCGAAGTTCATCATGTAACCGGTGGTCGAGTACGCCAAGCTTGCGCTCCCCGATCGGTCGTGTACGAATCGAGCAGCACGGTTGCCCCGCGACTCGTGACCAAGGGCGGGGCATTCGACCGCTCGACTGGGCACTACGTTGAGCGCCGTTTCGATACCCAGGTGACGCTCGCGACAACTTGCCGCTTCACGACGACTGCTTTGCCTCGATCAGAGAAGGCGAACTTCTTCGCTGTGGTTCCGATTGCTCAGAAGAGCACGAGCTCGCCCAAGCCCAAGAGGTTGCCGAACTGGATCTCGGGTATCCCCGACAACGTGCAGTCGGGTGACGAGCGGTTCTTGATGAGGAGCGTCTCGTGGGCGGTGCCTGCCGCGGCACGGCACGGGTGTGGAGGCGAGCGATCGCGATTCGCTGCGATGCGCTCGTCGGGATAGATAGCGTCGTCGCCGTCATCGCACCGAGCAGAAGCTTCCGAAGTCTCATCAGATTTGCCTGCCCCAAGTCGTTGTCGTCACCTCTGACTGTTCCCATGCGTCGACATCACGGAAAATCGGTCTACGTTGCCCGGGGGCCGTGGTCATCCTCGATCAATGAATCGAGTCGAACGCCGATGTTCTCCGTATCAACCACCGACAGAAGGCGTGGAAGTGGTTGTCAGCGCCTGATGAAAATGTAGAACTGCCTCTCGCAGTTGAGGGAGAACTCGGAGTCTCCG
>JAJZSX010000518.1 GCA_021849435.1 Actinomycetes bacterium
CGTCGTCGCGCGAGAGCACGGTGCGGGTGGACACGATGTCAAAGGCCGAGCGAACGAAGGAGACCGCGAGGATCTCGAAGGCCTCGCCGCGCAGGGCCTCGAGGCGCGCACGGTCCTCGACGGTCGGCAGCCGGTCGTGCAGGATCGACGTCGGCAGGGAGAGACCCGGCTTGCCGGTCACGCTGCCGCCGGCGCTGACGATCGCGCGGGCCGTCGAGCCGGGCGCGAGGACCTCGAGCGAGACGCCCCCGTCACCGATGTGGATCTTGTCGCCCGCGCGCAGGAGGTTGAGCACGTCCTTGCGCTCGACGGCGATGCGCGAGGCCGTCGAGGTCTCCCCGATCGCCTCGACGAGCTCGACCGAGTCACCCGTCACCAGTTCCACCGGGGCGGTGCCGAAGGAGCCGGCGCGAATCTTGGGCCCGGGGATGTCGACCATGATCGCGAGGTCGGGCGCGAGCGCGCGCACCCGGCGCAGCCGCTCGATGCCCGACGGGATGTCGCCGTGGGCCATCGAGAGCCGGAATACGTCGACGCCCGCCGCGGCGAGATCGAGGATGACCGCGTCCGAGTCGGACGCCGGTCCCAATGTGGCCACGATTCTCGTGCGTCGCACGTGCTTCCCTTCAACGCTTTTCGCAAGTCTACGAGAACGGCCTCGCGCCCCGGCTCGCGCGTACTGCGCCGAGAGTGACTAAAGGCCCTACTCAACCGGCCCGCGAGCGGTGCGCGCGCTACGAGCATGGAATACGGACGAGTACAGTACTCCTGAGATTGGCCGTTGCGTCGTCGTGTATCGAGTCGCGGGTCCGTCTCGGGCGACTTCGAAGGAGGGCCGAGTGGAACCGACGGACGTAACGGACCCGAATTATTACCACCACGTGGTGGACTGCCAATGGGCCTGCCCGGCCCACACCGATGTGCCGGGTTACATCCGTCTCATCTCCCAGGGCGAGTTCGACGACGCCTACCTGCTCAACCGCGACTCCAACGTCTTTCCCGGCGTGCTCGGACGAACCTGTGACCGGCCGTGCGAACCGGCCTGCCGGCGCGGCCGCGTGGACGGCACCCCCGTCGCGATCTGCCGCCTGAAGCGCGTAACCGCCGACTTGAAGGGCGACATCACCGATCGCCTCGCCCCGATCCCCGAGCAGAAGAACGGCAAGCGCGTCGCGCTGATCGGCGCCGGCCCGTCGTCGCTCACCGTCGCCAACGACCTCGCCCCGCTCGGCTACGAGATCACCGTCTTTGAGAAGTTCGACCAGCCCGGCGGACTCATGCGCTCGAACATCCCCAACTTCCGCCTGCCGGCCGAGGTGCTCGACGAGGAGACCGGGGTCATCCTCGACCGCGGCGGGGTCGAGGTTCGCTACAACTCGCCAGTCACCAGCCTGCGCGGCCTGCTCGACGAGGGCTTTGACGCCGTCTACGTCGGTGTCGGCGCCCCGCGGGGCAAGGAGCTCGACCTGCCCGGACGCCACGACGAGGTCGAGTCGCACATCCACATCGGCATCGACTGGCTCGAGTCGGTCGCCTTCGGCCACGTCGAGTCGATCGGCAAGCGCGTCCTGATCATCGGCGTCGGCAACACCGCGATGGACTGCTGTCGCACCTCGCGGCGCGTCGGCGGCGAGGACATCAAGGTCATGGCCCGCCGGCCGCGCGAGTTCTTCAAGGCCTCGCCCTGGGAGCTCGAGGACGCCGAGGAGGAGGGCGTCGAGATCGTCGTCAACCACGCGCCCAAGCGTTTCGTCATCGAAGACGGACGGCTCGTCGGCATGGAGTTCGACGTGCTCGAGTGGGACGAGGGCGCGCGCCACTCGAGCACGCTCGATACGGTGGTGGTGCCCTGTGACGACGTGATCCTCGCCATCGGCCAGGAGAACGCCTTCCCCTGGATCGAGCGCGACCTCGGCATCGAGTTCGGCGAGTGGGACATGCCCGTCGTTGACGAGGTGACCTTCCAGTGCAGCCGACCGGGCGTGTTCTTCGGCGGTGACGCCGCGTGGGGACCCAAGAACATCATCTGGGCCGTCGCGCACGGTCACGAGGCGGCCATCTCGATCGACAACTACTGCTCGGGCACGCCGCTCACCGACCGACCCGCCAAGGGTCTCAACCTCATCAGCGCCAAGATGGGCATGAACGAGTGGCGCTACCACAACGACTACAACCCCTCGCCGCGCCAGCAGATGACCCACGTCGACCTGACCGAGCGCTTCAGCTCGCTCAACCTCGAGGTCGAGCTCGGCTTCAGCGCCGCCCAGACGGCCCGCGAGGCCCAGCGCTGCCTGAACTGCGACATCCAGACCGGCTTTAGCGCGTCGGCCTGCATCGAGTGCGACGCCTGCGTCGACATCTGCCCGGTGCAGTGCCTGACGATCACCCACAACGGCGACGAGGCCGACCTGCGCACGCGGCTCTCGGCGCCGTCGACCAACCTCGAACAGACGCTCTTCGTCTCGGGACCGCTGCCCCAGACCGGGCGCGTGATGGTCAAGGACGAGAACGTCTGCGTGCACTGCGGCCTGTGCGCCGAGCGCTGCCCGACCGCCGCCTGGGACATGGAGGAGTTCACGCTGCTCACGCCCAAGGCCGGCACCAGCGTGCTGCACATCCCGGTCGCCTCGAGCGCCAACGAAGGAAGGAACTGATATGACCATCGACGCGGCCCCCACCGTGCGAGTCAACGATTTCGCGGTCAAGTTGGCCAACGTGAACGGCAC
>JAJZSX010000519.1 GCA_021849435.1 Actinomycetes bacterium
ATGAACGAGACACTCAAGCATCTCGACGAGGGCACCGGTCTCGTCGTCTCGCCCTACCTGCCCGATGACGTAGTGGGTCGTCGACGCGCGCGCGTCCAGGCCCTCGTGCGAGTCGGTCGTGTCGGGTCGAAGTACACCTACGCGCCGCTGGTGATCAAGAACATCGAGGTCGTCGAGATCGCTCTCACCCGGCGGATCCTGGAAGGGACGATCGAGCGCCTCTCCCCCGCTGAAGCGTTGTTCACCAACGGCCTCGGCGTGCGCTCCTCACCCACCGTGACACGCACCGGCATCGTCCTGGCGCACGCGACGCGGGTCCTTGGCGCGCTCGGCTACGCCAGTGCCACCGCGCACGCGGGCGTCGTCGACCGACGTCGGCGCGTCTTCTGGTTCGATCTCGCCGGCCGTGACTACCCGCGGTTCAACCTCGCGGCGTACGACGAGTACTACGAACGTCGTCTCGCCGTCATCGAGGAGCACGACCGCTGGCTTCGCGAGGGCGGCCCCTTCCCCACCAAGGCGTACTGGCACCGCGACTGCCTCGACTGCCCCTACGCCAGCCACTGCCAGAGCGAGCTCGAAGAGATCGACGACGTGTCCCTGACGCGCTTCACATCGGCCCCCCAGCAGGTCCTGCTGCGCGAACACGGGGTGACGACGCGTGCGCGGCTCGCGACCCTCGACCCGCGGCTCGCCCGTTCAGCCCGCCGGCGTGTCGCCGACAACTCACTCGAGGGAGTCCTGGGGGCCTCGATCGACAAGCTCGACGACCTCATCTACCGCGCACGGGCCCACGCCAACGGTGGGCCTCTGCGCATCGCGGGGCTCGAGCAGATGGGATGTCCTAACGCCGACGTCGAAGTTGATATCGACATGGAGAGTTACGGCGACGCCACGTACCTGTGGGGCGCGGTCGTCCACGTCGCCGACTCCGCAGCCGATCGCGCTGTCGGCGTGACTCCGGGGTACCGGTACTTCGCAAATTGGGACGAGCTCGACGCCGACGCGGAGGCCAACCTCTTCGCGCGGTTCTGGGCCTGGTTCGATGCCCTGCGCGCAACGTGTCGCCACGCGGGTCTCAGCCTCGCGGCTTACTGCTTCTGGGCCCAGGCCGAAGACGGGGCCATGAATCGCGCCGTCGCGGTGCCGGTGACCGGTGGACCCACCATCGACGATCTGCGCGAGTTCCGCGATGCGCGACCCAGCCAGTGGGTCGACCTGCACGCCTTGGCCAAAGCCCAGATCCAGACTGAGGGACCACTGGGCCTCAAATTGCTCGCCACGGGAGCGGGCTTCCACTGGCGAGACCCCACGCCGAGTGGCGAGGCCTCGATGGCCTGGTACGAGGTGGCGCGCGGCGCGGGCCCACTCGCCGAGGCCTCGCGCCAGCGCATCCTCGACTACAACGAGGACGACTGTCGCGCCACCAAGGCGCTGCGCGACTGGCTGAACGGTCCGGCTCGCCTGCTCGCTCACCGCGACGAGGTCTAGGAACCGGGGCGGTCGTTAGCATTTGACGGTGACACCCCCCGCAGACGCCAACCCCGACGCCGGCCGCTCGTTCGCGCGTCTCCTAGGCGCGTCACTGGCGCTCTGGGGCTTGGCCCTAGCTCTCTTGAGCGCTCGAGCGGTGGTCTGGCTCGCCGAGGGTCGGGTCACTTCGGGCCTCGTCCTCCTCGGCGTCGTCGTGCTCGGGCGCCTGCTCGGCGCTGAAATGAGCGAGGCGTGGACGGCGTACGCGGCCGCTCGGCTGCGCCACCGCTACCGGCGAGTCGTCACGACTCTCATGGTGCGGCCCCGCCGCGAGGGCGAACGAGGGCGCAGCGATCTCGCCCACGCCATCGAGGACGTGTCGTCTCTGCCCGCGCTCGACGTCCTGAGCGCGAGCGCACGCGTAGCGTCGCTGGGACTGGTCGTCCTCTTCTGGGCGGCTGGTCTTCTTCCTCTGGCGATCGTGCTGGCCCTGCTCGGAGTGGCCGTTCCTCTCTATCTTCGCGCCGGACGGCGCGCCAACGCCATGGACGCCGACTTTCGTGCGCGTCGCAACGTCCTCGAATCCCGACAGCTCGAGCTCATCAGCCACGCACCCGACCTGCGCGCCCTTGGCGCGGTCGCCTACGGAGCCAACGAGATCGCAGCGATCAGCGACTCCGAACACGTCATCGTCGAGCGCGCCGTTCGCGTGTCGTTGTCCTCGTCACTCGTGACCGAGTTCCTGGCCGGGGTGAGCGTGGGGCTGGTTGCGATGGTGGTCGGATTCGGACTGCTCGACGGGCGCATCACATTGTTGCGCGCATTGATCGCGGTCCTCGTCACCGCCGAGCTGTTCGGTCACGTGCGCCGCTACGGCGTCGCCTTCCATCGGCGCGAGGACGTCACCACCGCGCGAGCCGTACTCGACGCGTGCGACACCTTCGAGATCACCAGCGCCGGAACGCTGCTCGACGTCGAGGCGCTGACCACGCACGCGAGCGACGCGCGCGTCGACCTTCGTGTCGAGCGCGGTGACCGAGTGCTCGTGACTGGCCCCTCGGGTAGTGGCAAGACCACCCTCTTGCACACATTGATCGGCTGGACCGCCCCTCGCGAGGGCGTGGTGCGCCGCGGCGCCGCGCCCATCGCCTACGTCAGCGCCGAAAGCCCGCTTCTGTCTCAGTCGCTGTGGGACAACCTCACCCTGGGCGAGGCACACGAGCGAGACGACGTACGAGCACTTCTCGTTCGCC
>JAJZSX010000520.1 GCA_021849435.1 Actinomycetes bacterium
TCACCACCTCATGGTTCTTCACGCTGCCCGAAGGCGAGACGACCAGGTGCGCTCGCGCGGTGGCGGCCCCGGCGATCGGCGAACTGAGTAGTAGTGCCGAGCCGAGACTGAACGCCACAAGGAACGTCGCAGACCGCTTCACGTTCATGACAACCTCCCTGTCGGGTGCCTCACGTCACGTCGACCACAAGGGGCCGTAGCGGCATTCACCCTTATGCGCATGGTAGCGACGTGCGCGCTCTCACACCCGACAAGTCAGCACCCCGTCTCTCGCGCCCACCCCCACGCCCAGTGTCAGACTCGTTGGGTGGGAGGGCGCGATCGCGCTACGTCGAGCACACGGCACCGCACTCGCGCTAGCACCTAGAACTGGTCGAGAACCAGCTCACCGCTCAGACCCTCATCGAGGATCCGGGTCTCGGCGAACGTGGCCAAGCGCTCACGACGCGCCGGCGAGCGCAGCAGTGTCACGGTCACCACGAGGCCCGCACCCGCGAGCAGAGCCCCGACCACGAACGTGACGTGATAACCAGCGACCGACGACGCCGCCAGGCTCTGGCCGAGCGCCAGGTGCGCCGAGGTCGTGCTGGCAGCGAGGGTGCCGAGCACCGCGAGCGCCGTTGACGAAGCCAGCCACATCGAGACGTTCACGATGCCCGAGGCGAGACCGGCGTCTTCGCGCGGCACATCGGCCATCGCGATGGTCAACAACGGAACCGCTGAGACGCTCATGCCCAGCCCCAGGAGGAGAAACGCCGGCAGCAACGCCGTGAGATAGGACGAGTGCACGCCCGAACGCGAGAGCAGGACCAGGCCCGCGGTCACGGCCGTCAGCCCCGGCACCAGCAGTCGCATCGCGCCGAATCGCACGAGCAGTCGACTGGTCGCACCCAGGGACATCGCGGCCATGGACAGCGACATCGGCAGGAACGCAAGTCCGGTGGCGAGCGGTCCGAAGCCCAGGATCCGCTCGAGGTAGAGCGCGCCAAAGAAGAACACCGCGTACATCGCGGAGAAGGTGAGACCGCGCACCACGCTCGAGACGCTCAGGCTGCGCAGTCGAAAGATCCGCAGCGGAACGATGGGCCGCGCGACGCGCGACTCGACGAGAAAGAAGAGGCTCGCGAGCACCACCGACGCGCCCAAGGTGCCCAGGGTGCGCGTAGAAATCCACCCGTAGGCCGAGGCCTTCACGATGCCGTAGATGCCGATCAGCAGCGACGAGGTCAGCAGGACCGAGCCGGTCACGTCGAGGCCGTGGCCTACGCCCAGCCCTTCGTTCTCACGAATCAGAAACCATCCCAGGACCAAAGTGGCGAGACCGATCGGCACGTTGATCAAGAAGATCCAGTGCCAGTTCACGCTCTGGGTGAGAAAGCCGCCCACCAGGAGACCGAGTGACCCACCGCCCACTGCGACGAACATGTACGCACTCATAGCCTTGGCGCGTTCGGCCGCGCCCGTGAATTCGGTGACGATGATCGCCACGATCACTGACGTCGAAACGGCGCCGCCGATGCCTTGCACGAAGCGCGCGGCGATCAGCGCCGCCTGGCTGGTGGCGAGGGCGCACAAGAAGGACGCCGCGCTAAAGAGGGCGACGCCGCCGAGGAAGACCTTCTTGCGACCGAGCAGGTCCCCCAGCCGACCGGCGAGCATCAGGACGCTGCCAAAGGCGATGAGGTAAGCGTCTACGACCCAGGTCAGTCCCGAGGCGGAGAAGTGCAGGTCGCGCTGGATCGAAGGCAGGGCAACGTTCACAATGGAGCCGTCGAGGGCGTTCATGAGCATCGCGAGGCAGACCACGATGAGCGCGATCCAGCGACGACGGTCTGAAATACCTGATTGAACGGTAGAAATAGGTGGCATAGTTGCGCAGTCCTTTCGGGGATGATGGCTGGCGCTTACACTCCGATCCAGGATCATCGGGTAGGCCGTATAATCATGATAGCATGAATATCTCAACTTCACTACCATTGGTTCCGATGGATGAAAATTCGTCCACTGGACCGATCCTCCTGTTGACCCAGCTCTCTCGGCTGGTGAGTCGGCGCTCGACACCCGAGCTGCTCGGCCAGACGCTCAAAGAGCTGGCGGCGCTGTCGTTTCTGCGCGACTACGACGAGACCAGCCAGCAAGCCCTCACCGACGGTCTGTGCATCGACGCGAACTACTGCGTGCTGCTACTCAACGACCTCGAGGCCAATGAGTTCGTCGAGCGACGCCGAGATCCCAGTGACCGGCGACGTCACCTGGTCTCAATGACCGAACTCGGTCGCCAGGCGCTGCACCAAGCTGAGGCGGCCCAGCAGAGCCTCGAAGATGAGATCCTCGGGGCGCTTAACGTGGACGAGCGCAATGAGCTCGCTCACCTGTTGCGCAAGGCCATCGACGGCGTGAACGCGCACACCGCTCACGCGAAGTCTGTCCACCACGCCTAGAGGCGAGCCCTCCCCCAGTGCAGCGACGCGACGCAGTTCCTGGACTCTCTCTTCGTCGCGCGGCCTTGCGACACGATGACTCGTGCGAGGACGTCACGACCGAGCGACCGTCAAACGGTTCGTTGCCCATCCGCAGATATCGCCACCGCGCTCGTCTCGCGACACCGTCACCCGAAAAGACACGCCGTCAGCTACGCCAAGGCGTCTCGCGCCACGAGCGACTGAATGAGATACTCACGTAGCTCGGAGCCGTGTTGCTCGTCCTCGAGACCAAGGTCGATGA
>JAJZSX010000521.1 GCA_021849435.1 Actinomycetes bacterium
GACAACCTGGTGAACGCTGACCTCCAAGGTGCGAACCTCAAGGGAGACAACATCCAGTACGTGAACCTGCAAGGTGTCGATCTGCGGCAGGCGAATCTGATGTACGCGAACCTTGACACGTCCTACAACTTCACCGGCGCGAACCTGATCGGAGCGAACTTCCAGCACGCCACTCTGGAGTACGCCAACCTCCAGGACTCCAACCTGTCGGACGCGAACTTCCACTACGCCGACCTCTCGTACGCCAACTTGACGAACGCCGACGTCCAAGGGGCGCAGTTCAGGGGGGCCACCATGACTGGCGTCATCACCTGAGGAGCCATGTCGCCCTTGGGCGTCGGTCACGGCGACCGGTTGGGCGAGAAGTTCAGTGTCTCACCTCGGGGACGACGGCTCTTGCCGAGGCTCTTGATGTACTCGTCCCGAGATCTAGGGGTAGCCGGCCGTCTATCGGAGATGGATACGGGAAGCGAGGAGAGGGAAGAGTTAGCTCTCCGTAGGATGCTTGAAGTTAGTTTGAACGACGAACAGTACGTCTGGCTTTCCGCACATCTGAAGTAGGTTTCACGCCCCCCATCAGTCACCGGTAGCGGTCTTCGGGAACCCCGAGCAGGTCGAGCAGAACGCGCTGGAGCTCCGTGAGTTCGGGCGGGAACGTCTGGACCACCTGACCACTGGTTCCGATGAGGTGACGGCGGGCGAGGCCGTCGAAGATCTCGAAGATCCGCACCGCGCTGGGTGACTCACAAGCACGGTGTTCGGGATAGAGCGGGATCTTCTTCATGCCGCGTGCGGCCATCGTCCGGCGGACCTCGAGCTCGACCAGGGCGTGGACGAGCAGCGCGACGAAGTGGCACGTCATGAGCCCCTCGATGCGCGCCGGGTCGTGGATGAACATGGGGGCGACGACTTGGTCACCCTTCAGTTGGTGGTGGCGGCGCTCGAGACTGGGCTGGTGCTTGTACGCGGCGAGGATGTCGGCCGGGCTGGTCTCCTTCTCATTGGTGACGAGTGGCCAGCAGCCATCGGAGCGAGCATCGGCCCCGATGACGTCGTCGTGGACGTCGAGGTGGATCCGGTACTTGGTGCGGATGATCTGGCGGTAGCGGGTGTCGGCCCCCGGTCGCCCCCTCGTCTCTTGACGGTGACGGACCTCCTGGTACTCCTCGACCGAGAAGCCCACCCACCGCGTCGCGCCGGCGGAGGCGACCGCCTCAGTGGCCGCCTCGTCCACCGCGACCCTGGTCGTGAGACGACACCGGTTCGACGCCAACTTCTGGTTCAGCTCGTCGAGGGCGACGACGCCGGCCGCGACCCGGTTACTGCGGGCGTGCGCGTCTCGTTCGACCTTGTGCGACGAGCGTACCCAGATGACCCGGAACCCCTCGGCCGACGGCCAGGGTGCCTCGGTGATCTCATAGACGTCATCGGGCTCCCCGAGCCGCCTCGCCCGACAACGCCGGGCCTCGCTCCAGACAACGTCGTGGTCGACCAGGTGACGGCGAAACGCGCCGTCCTCCTTGCGACTCGCGGGCAGCACGGTGACGAAACGACCATGACCCCGATCGATGTGCTCCATGTTGGCCCTGGTGGCGAGCTTGCAATCAGCCACGTAGCGAAAGTCGCTCCGTCCGAGCAGCGCACACAGCCCGTCCCAGGTGGCGATGTGGGTGGTCGAGTCCTCCACGTTGCCCGAGGCAACCCGGCAGGCGATGGGGACGGCTCCGTCGCCCGAGGTCGTGAGGATCCAGACGAGTTGCTTCAGGTCGGGGCGAAAGTCCTTGCTGTGTCCCCTCGCCGCCGCCGCCGTCGCCTTGCCACCGCGCGGCGCGCCGCTCGCCAGTGGATACGCACCAGTTAGGCGCACGGAGGTCGAGTCGTTGTGCATCTCGGCGCAGTCGATGCCGAAGGCACCCACCGCGTCGAGCACCATCCGTGAGAGCAGGCTGGAACGATCCGCGTCAAAGAGGCGCTCGAGGCTGCGCCCGATGCGGTCGTCGTTGACCAGGCGGACCTCGTGCGCGCCGAGCCCGAGCAGGGCGGGGTCGAACCGGGCCGCCCACTCACCCATCGAGTACAGCGGCTGATGCGAGAGCGCGAGGTTGCGAATCACGACGCCGATCGACGTGGCCGGTGCGAGACGCACTCGTCTGTCGCTCGCGGGGACGTACTGGTCGAGCAGCCGGGCGAGGTCGAGACGAGAGAGAAAGTGCTCGACCACCGGCAGTGCGCCGAGCCTCTCCTCTTCCAGTCGGAACGGGCCCTGGGAACTTGACACCATGCCCCACACTGTATACAGTGCAAGACATGAAAAGGTGGATACCCCAGTGAGTGCCCGTGACGTGAAGCGCGTCGAGCAGGCACGCCAACGCCTGATCGAGTTTCTGGTTCAGGGCGACCACGTCCTACCTGGGAGCCTTATCGAGCGCACCGTCAGGTGCGGCAAGGCCAACTGCCACTGTCACGCGGCACCGCCCGAACTGCACGGCCCCTACCTCCAGTGGAGCTACACCCGCGAGAACAAGCGGTTCACTCGCTGGCTCTCCGCAGAACAGGAGGAGCGCTACCGGTCGCGGATCAACGCCGCGCGCAAACTACGTGAACTGGTCTCCGACCTCGAGCGCTTGGAGATCCACAGCGTCGAGCGAGAAGAGGGATGGGGGACGTGAAACCTACTTCAGATGTGCGGAAAGCAGGGTACGTGGGAAAATTTCTGCAAATT
>JAJZSX010000522.1 GCA_021849435.1 Actinomycetes bacterium
AAACATATGGGCCTTGGTCTTGGTGACGTCCTGGCCCTCGAAGATGATGTGCCCACTCTGGGGTGCGTGCAGGCCCGACAGCATCCGAAGCGTCGTGGACTTGCCCGCGCCGTTGGCCCCCAGCAGTGTGACGATCTCGCCCTGGTTGACTTCGAAGGAAATTCCGTGCAGCGCGGTGATCGCGCCGTAGCGCACGACTGCCTCGCGTACTTCGAGCATCACGATCGGTCCCCCGTCTCGGTCGCGGTCGAACCGAGGTAGGCCTCGATGACCTTTTCGTTGGCCCGAATCTCTTCCGGCGTACCCTGGGCGATGACGCTGCCGAAGTTGAGCACGTAGAGCCGCTCGGCGAGTGACATGACGAGTTTCATGTCGTGCTCGATTAAGAGGATCGAGACGCCCATCTCGTCGCGCACCTTGCGGATCAGCGTGGTCAGTTCAAGCTTCTCGGACGGGTTGGTCCCGGCGGCCGGCTCGTCGAGGAGCAGAACCTGCGGTCCCGTCGCGAGGCCTCGAGCGATCTCCAGCCGGCGGCGATCGCCGTAGGAGAGTGACGACGAGATGACGTTGGCCTTGGCCCGCAATCCGACGAAGTCGAGCAGTTCGACGGTCCGCGCATCCGAGGTCCGCTCGTCGCGTCTGGTCTTCGGGCCACGGAGCATCGCGCCTGCCACGCCGATGCCACGGTGTGACTCCGCGCCGATCTTGATGTTCTCGAAAGCGGTGAGCGCACTGAACATGCGCGACGCCTGGAACGTACGCGCGACGCCCGCGGCGCTGACGCGGTGGGGCTTCTTGCCGATGACACTCATGGGCTTGGCGTCACTGCCCTGAAAGGTGATCGTCCCCTCCTGGGGTTGATAGACACCAGTGAGCGAGTTGAACAGCGAGGTCTTGCCCGCGCCATTCGGCCCGATCACCGCGAGGATCTCGCCCCGCTCCTGGTGCAAGGTCACGTCGTTGAGTGACACCACGCCGCCGAAGCGCAGCGTGACGTGGTCGACGTCGAAGATCTTGTCACTCACGGCGTGTCTCCCGTCAGTACTTCGTTCATATGGCCCTCGCCCTTTTCGGCGAGCCCGATCTCGCGGTGACGCCGGCGCGACGGGACGAGACCCGCCGGGCGGAAGATCATCATCACCACGAGCAGTGCCCCCAGGTAGATGTAGAGGTCCTGGGGCTGGTACCCGGCCGGCGGCGTGTGCAGCAGGTACATCGAACCGGTCTGGATCACGATCGCGCCGAGCACGACGCCCGTGATCGAACCCATGCCGCCGAAGATCACCAGCACGAGGATGTTGATCGAGAACTGCAGCGTGAAGCTCGACGGGAAGATCGTGTTCGACTGACTGGCCGTCACGACGCCGGCGAAGCCCGCGGTCGATGCGCCGATGGCGAAGGCCATGACCTTGTACTTAAGCGGGTTGATGCCCACCGATTCGGCCGCAACCTCGTCTTCACGAATCGCCGTCCAGGCGCGCCCGACTCGCGAGTGTTCGAGCAACTTGAATCCGGCGATGAACAAGATCACGAAGACGATGGTCAGGTAGTAGTACGGCACCGGCGTCAGGCCCCAGAGATACTTGATCGGCCCGACGTGCAGCGAGAAGTGCGGAATCGTGTTGGTACCCTGCGAACCGCCCGTGATCCCGTAGAGATTGTTGGCGAAGATCGTGATGATCTCACCGAAACCCAGGGTCACGATGGCCAGGTAGTCACCGCGCAACCGCAGCGTCGGCGCACCCAGGATGATGCCAGATCCCATCGCGAGCGCAATGGCGATCGGGATCGCGTAGAAGTTGTTGAAGTGGATGCCGAATGGCGCCGCGGTGGGCAGTGCCCCCGTGACCCACGCCGTCGTGTACGCGCCGATGGCGTAGAAGGCGACGAACCCGAGGTCCAGCAGTCCTGCGAATCCCACGACCACATTGAGGCCGAGTGCGAGCAGCACGTAGACCGCGATCTGCTCGACCATGGCGGCTTGCCAGAAGGGGTCCGTGATCAAGTGCGGGAGCAAGAGGGCCACCGCGAGCACCACGACGGCCATCCCCCAGCGAACCGGACGCGTTCGCGAGGCGGCGCGTGGGACGCTGACGGCCTTCGCGGTCGCGGCGCGGACCTGCGTCCCCCACATCAGCCACGCCGACCATATGGCGTACATGACGAGCGCCAGGAACAGGAACACGACCCACCGCTGGGTGCGAAAGATCCCAAAGAATGACGACGCCTCGCCGAAGGAGCCCGTGAATCCGGCGGTCGGCGTGAGGGCGCTGCCGGGAGGCCCGGTCATCAACTCCAAGATCGCCAACGCCGCGAGCGCTGAGAAGAGGCGCTTCACGTGAGCAGACGCGAAGATGCGCTTCATGCCGCCCGCCCCAGACGCTCACCGAGTATTCCCGTCGGGCGGAACAACAGCACTGCGACGAGGATGCCGAACGCCACGACGTCCATGTAGGCCGCTTGCACGAAGACCACCGAGAGACTCTCGACGATACCTAGCAGGAAGCCGCCGATCATGGCACCGCGGAGGTTACCGATGCCACCCAACACGGCAGCGGTGAACGCCTTCAGGGCCGGCACGAATCCCATCGTGTTCGAGACACCCGTGCCCATGCCGAAGAGGAATCCAGCCGCGCCACCGAGTGCGCCACCGACGATGAAGGTGAGCACGATCGTTCGGTCGATGTTCACGCCCATGAGCGACGCCGTAGATCG
>JAJZSX010000523.1 GCA_021849435.1 Actinomycetes bacterium
GTCGTCTGGCTGGTTACCGAGTCGGCGACCGGTCACGTCCTCGTCGCCATCCGCGAGAACGAACGGCGCCTCGAGGTCCTCGGCATCCACCCGTTCCGCTACAAGCTCGCCGCCTACACGCTGTCCTCACTGGTGGCGACGGGCGGCGGCGTCGCCTACATCTTGCTCATCGGCACCGCGGTTCCCAGTGCCGTCGCCTCGGTCACGGTCACGCTCTCGATCCTGATCATGGTGGTGCTCGGCGGCGCGGGCACCCGGTGGGGCGCGGTCACGGGCGCCATGCTCTACGTCTACCTCCAGCAGTACCTCCTGAAGGTCGCGGCCGAGCCGTCCTTCGCCACCTTGCCCGCCGTCTTGCGGGTCCCCCTCTCCCAGCCGCAGTTCCTACTCGGCGCGATCTTCGTGCTCTTCGTGCTCTTCGTGCCCGGCGGTCTCGCCGGCGTGGTGACCCGGCAGCGGCTGCGAACCGCCGCCCGACGTTTCGACCTCACCAGTGCAACACCGACGCCCGTCCCCAAGGAGGAACTATGACGCTACGTGACAAGACCGCCCTCGTCACCGGATCAACGAGCGGCATCGGGCTCGGCGTCGCTCGGGCCCTCGCCGCCGAGGGGGCGAACATCATGCTCAACGGATTCGGCGACGCGGCCGAGATTGAACGGATCCGACGCGACCTGGCCGACCAGTTCGGTGTCGAGGTCGCCTACGACGGCGCCGACCTCATGGCCGCCGACGGACCGGGCGCGCTGGTCGAGGCGACGCGCGCGCGCTTTGGACGTCTCGACGTGCTTGTCAACAACGCCGGTATCCAGCACGTCGCGCTGGTCGAATCGTTCCCGACCGCGAAGTGGGACGCCATCATCGCGCTCAACCTCACGGCGGTCTTCCTCGGCATGAAGGCCGCCATCCCGATCATGAAGGGTCAGGGCTGGGGCCGGATCATCAACGTTGCCTCGGCCCACGGCCTCGTGGCGAGTCCGAACAAGGTGGCCTACGTCGCCGCCAAGCACGGCGTGGTCGGTGCCACCAAGGTGGCGGCGATCGAGGTGGCCAACGACGGCATCACCGTGAACGCCATTTGCCCGGGCTGGGTCCTCACCCCTCTCGTCGAGCGCCAGCTCGAGGAGCGCGCCGAGGCCGCCGGCACCGAGATCGCCGCAGAGTCCGACGCGTTGCTCGCCGAGAAGCAGCCGATGCTCCAATTCACCAGTCCCGACGCAATTGGCGCGCTCGCCGTCTATCTCTGCTCGGACGCCGCGCGCACGGTGACCGGCGCCCCGATCTCAATCGATGGCGGCTGGGTCGCGCAGTAGTTCGGGCACCGCGCACAATCTTCCCTACCATGGGTGTCGGTGACCGATCCCATCCACGCCTCGGACCCAACGGGTCGCACGATCAGCCGTGAGTGGCTGATCGGAGTCCTGACCGGTGTCGTCGCCATCGCCTCGGTCTTCCTCGGTCGCCACTTCCGCCACGTCGAGCACCAGTCCGACGTGCTCGTCGCGGGGGCTGCCGTGGTGCTCGTCGTGAGTGGGGTCTACGCCGTACGACACCTCGCGCGCGCCGTCGGGCGCTCGATCGCGCGCCAGTCGTCGTTGAGCGCGGGCGCCACCGCCCGGCTGGTGATCAACGGTGTCGGCGCCGTCGCTCTGATCTTTGGTCTCTTCGGCGTACTCGGCGTGTCCCTGCAGCACCTGCTGATCGGCGCGGGGGTCACGGGGGTCATCGTGGGGATCGCGGCCCAGCAGAGCCTCTCCAACGTCTTCGCGGCCGTCGTCCTGCTCTTCGCGCGGCCCTTCGTCGTCGGCGAGCGGATCCGCATCCGTTCGGGCGTGCTCGGGGTTCTCGACGTCACCGTGCTCGGCGCCGGACTCACCTACGTCACGGTGCGAACCGAAGATGGTGTCTTGAAGATCCCCAACTCGGTGATGCTCTCCTCGGGGATCGGTCGACCGCGAGACGGCGGCTCGTCACACCAGTAGCTCGGGGCGACACGGTCGACCCGAGCCGTACCCGACGACGCCAGTCGGACCGACTGCCGTTACGGTCCCGCGGTGCCGTTCGGACCGCACGAGCGCGGGTCCCAGGGCTGGAGCGGCTGGGCGACGGGCGTCGGTGCTGAGAACAGGGTGTCGGCGTGCACGAGACTCGGGTCGGTCACCGTCGCCGCCGTCGTCGTGGTGGTGCCCGCGGTCGTCGTCGAGGTCGTCGACTTGGCCCGGGTCGTCGTGGCGTGCGCTGGCGACGCGATCACCGCGAGGTCCGAGCCGGTCACGACGGTGACGTCGGCGCCGCCCCTCGTCGGACCGAGCGCCATGACCGCGGGGCCGCTCAGGTGAGCGATCACCGCTTCGGCCATGGCGATCGAAGACGGCGTGTTGCTCGCGTGGTAGACGACGGTCTCGGACCGGGTCCCCACGGGCGTCAGGCTGCCGCCGACGGTGGCGGCGAAGCCGAGCTGGCCCAGCGCCGTCGCCGTCGCCGTCGCTTGCGCGGGGACTCCGGTGCCGCCGTAGACCGAGACGCTCACGTGGCTCGGTGTGGGCAGCGGCCGACCGTTCATCGTGTTGGTCGACGGGCCTAACTCGAGAAACTGGTCGATGACCGACGTCACGTCCGGTCCGATCGGGAACTCGACGTCGCCGTAGTAGTAGCCCTGGTAGAGGTAGCTGCCCGTCTCGACGAGGACGACGGGCATCGTGACCCTGAACCCG
>JAJZSX010000524.1 GCA_021849435.1 Actinomycetes bacterium
GCCGAGGTCACCAGTCGACTCACCGAAGCCGGGTTCTGTGACCAAGCGACCTACCTGCTCGACGCGGCCGACGACATCTTGGCCTTCACCGCCTTCCCGTTCGAGCACTGGAAGAAGATCAGAAGTAATAACCCCCAAGAGCGGCTCAACAAGGAGGTCCGTCGTCGCACCGACGTGGTCGGGATCTTCCCCAACCGCCAGGCGGTCATCCGTCTCGTGGGTGCCCTGCTCGCCGAGCAGAACGACGAGTGGGCCGTTTCGAGGCGCTACGTGACCATCGAATCACTCAGTCAACCCACCATCATCGAACCATCACTCGAAGATCCGAGGCCCGCGATCGACGCTGCACTCGTCAAGGAGGTTGCCATCGATCTCACCGCGGCCTAGAGTTCACGACGACGAGGTTGGCACGGCGAACGACGAGGCGCACGAACTCTTACACCACTCGTTGGGACTTAACCAACTGGAACGAGCGAGTTGGGTCCAGATTCATCAAACTTGCGCATTCGGGCGTTTTGAACGAATTCAACCGGAACGGGTGTACAAGAACCCTCGTTATGACGACATCCTCATAACGAGGGGAATCCGCAAAGCGGGAAGCCCCGCAATTATGGGCGGGTCCCACTCCTCTGAGCCGGTCAGCTTGAAATCTATGTAGAAACCTGTATAGTTATACCTATGTCCTCTCCTGTGAGTTATGCCCTATCAATCACTGACGCGTCAGCCAAGGGCGTGTCGTCCCTCGTTCACGACGCCGAGATCGGCGGCGTCGTGGTGCTCGAACGCAGGCATGAGCCCGTTGCAGCCGTTATTGGGGTGCAGCGCCTCGAGATACTCAGGGAGGCCGAGCGTGATCTTCGCGACCTTGGCATCGTGCTGACTCGGGCGGCGACCGACGACGGGGCGCGGCACACGCTCTCCGACGTCTTCGAGCGCTTTGGGTTCGATCGCGCGGCTCTTGATGCCGAGCTGGACGAGGATCTGGCAACCGGCCTCGAGTGAGTACCCGGAGGCCGAGGGGTGACGAGGCTCCACCGCCGCGTCGTGCGATGCGGCGGCCCGGCCGGCATCCCGAAGCGGTGCGCGTCGAGGTGCGCCTCACGGATCCGGCGATCAACGATCTCGAAGCCCTCAAGAAGTCCAACCGGAATGCGTTGCGTTGGGCCTTGAAGAAGCTCCTTCTCCTCGAACGAGATCCGGAAGCTGGTCGACCCTTGCACAAGGAACTGCAGGGGTGGCGCAAACTCACTGTGGGCGACCGAGACTGGAGAATTGTCTGGCGAGTCACCTTCGACGACGCGGGATCCGTAATCGTCGACGTCGCCGAGGTGTGGGCAATCGGCGCACGCAGTGACGACGAGGTGTACGAGGAAATGTCCGCACGCGTGTCGGCACTTCCGGAAAATCCGCGGACGGAGGCCCTTCGCGAGATTGCGGCCAGGTTTGAGCTACTCATCCAGGGGAGTGAGGAGGCACCACCCGCCAAGGAAGTTCCCGAGTGGCTTGTCAGCGACCTGACGGCTGGGGCGGGCTTGTCACGGGATATCGTCGACGGGATGACCTGGGACGAGGCCATGGCAGCGCTGGTTGAGTGGCGATCGCAACCAAAGAGCAGCGATTAGGTCAGGCCGCCGACACGAAACCGTCGAATTAGTCCCCTGTGTAGAGGCGATCCAGATCGACTATTTCGACATCGTCTCGTTCTGCCGCGAGTTGTACCAATTTCTCGTCCACGCGTTCGCCGAAGAGCAAAAGTTTGGCGTTAGAGGCGTTCGCGCCGAGCGCTGCCCTGGCTCGCTCGAGTTTCAATAGATGACGCGTTGTCAGTTCCTCGCCCGACTTCGCCTCACCCAGGGCAACGATCTCACGATCACCGGGCGCATCGCCGATCCCCGCGACTAGCACATCGAGCTCGTGGTCAACGCCATCGATACTCACGAAGGATGGGCCCACGTGGTCCCGAATCGGCACTGTCACGTCACTCGCGAAGTTCGCTACCCACCTTCGGGCCATCTCCTCGAAGACCGGCCCTCGAACTCGGGAACTGAACACCGCTTCAAGATGTTCCGACCACACGGTGCGTAACTCCCGCTCACGAAGCGCGGCTCCGTAAGGTTCGATGACCGCGTAGTGGAACTGCAGGAAGGAGTCGGCCAATGCGTAGAGGGGACGCCTCTTTCGAATCGGATCCTCGTGTCGCACGATGAACCCCGCTTCGATGAGACGTCGAAGGACGAGGTCAATGTTTGATACCTGTCTTGCGACCTTGTTGGCGATAGTTCCCGCAGTGACCGAGCCATTGGCGATCGCACCAAGGATGGCGTGATGGAGCAAGTTGTTCTTGCCGTTCAGCGACGGGTCTTCGGCTAGCAGCGTCGTCGCCTCGCGTTGCAACGTGGCGGCCGGATTGAGTACACGATCAACTACCCAGCGATCGAAGTCGGCTCGGTCACGTGGCAGGTCGAAGTTGACCATGTCGGTGGCGTATCCGACGACTCCTCCGATGACCGCGAAGACGCGCGCCGCGGCTTCGAGCCCAGCACCGATAGGCAGTCGCGTCGCAGCTACCCGAAAGTCATCTGGCTGCATGACCAGCTCGAGGCCCGCACGCCCACGCAATGGCGCCTCGCCTTCGGTGAGTGCGCGCATCATGGCGATTGCCGATCCGCAAAGGATGAGCCGAGCCTTGCTCTCAGACCTACGCAAGGC
>JAJZSX010000525.1:0-1917 GCA_021849435.1 Actinomycetes bacterium
ACCAGCAGCGCGCCGGCCGCCGCGGTGGTGATCACGAAGGACCCGGTGCTCGACTACGTGCCGATCCAACGTAAGTCGAGCCCCAACGGTTCGTTGGAGGACGCACCGATCGTCACGCAGTACGAGGCCACCGCGATCGAGAAGCTCGGCCTGTTGAAGATGGACTTCCTCGGACTGCGAAACCTCGCGATCATCGAGCGCGCCCTCGAACACGTGAAGCGTCGTACCGGCGAGGACGTGGATATCGACCACGTGGCGCTCGACGATCCCAAGGTCTATGAGATGCTGCGCCACGGGGACTCGATTGGGATCTTCCAGCTCGAGGGCGACAAGATGCGTCAACTCATGCGCCGTCTCGCCCCAACGAGTTTCGACGACATTGCGGCGCTCGTGGCGCTCTATCGTCCAGGTCCGCTGAGCGAGAACGTCCACAACGACTACGCCGACCGCAAGAACCACCGTCAGGAGGTTCGCTACGATCACCCGGACCTCGAGGAAATCCTGCGTGAGACCTACGGGTTGATGATCTACCAAGAGGACATCATGCGGGTGGCTACGCGAATCGCGGGCTTTTCCATGACCGAGGCGGACGACCTGCGCAAGGCTTGTTCGAAGAAGATCCGCGAGATGATTCAGGCTCAGCGCGCGAAGTTCGTCGACGGTGCCGAACGGATGGGATACGGCCGCGACCTCGGTGAGACCATCTTCAACAAGATTGAACCCTTCGCCGACTACGCCTTCAACAAGAGCCACGCGTATGGCTACGCGCTGATCGCCTACCAGAACGCCTGGCTGAAGGCTAACTACCCGGTCGAGTACATGGCCGCCCTGTTGACGTCGTTCCGTGACGATAAAGACAAGGCGGCGATCTACCTCAACGAGGCCCGTCAGATGCACATCACGGTGGGCGTACCGGACGTGAACGAGTCCCTCGCCGACTACGCCCCGAGTCAGCGCGCCCCGATGACGATCCTGTTCGGTATGGCGGCGGTGCGTAACGTCGGCGAGGCCCTCGTCGAGAAGATCGTCGGCGAGCGCGAGGCCGGGGGACCGTTCGATTCGGTATATGACTTCGTGCGCCGCGTTGACCCGGCAGTCCTCAATCGACGGACGATGGAGTCGCTCATCAAGGCGGGCGCGTTCGACTCGTTGGGGGTCTCGCGCATGGGACTGCTCCTCGCCGCCGACGAGTTGATCGAGGTGACCCTGAGCCGGCGCAAGGACCTGTCTCTTGGCATCTCGACGCTGTTCGCGTCATTGGGTGACTCGGACGGCGGGGGGGATTGGGAGGGCACCGAGCCACCCATCAGCCCGGTTGAGTTCGACCAGGCCGTGAAACTCGATTTCGAGCGTGAGATGCTCGGGACCTACATCTCCGACCACCCCCTCTACGCCGTGGCCGACGTCCTCGCGGCTAAGACCGACGGCTCGATCGTGGTCATCCGCGAGCGTGCTGAGGAGTTGGCCCGCCTCAACCGGCCGGTGACCATCGGCGGGATCCTCGCCGAGGTGCAGATCCGAACGACCAAATCTGGACACCAGTACGCCCGGGTCGTGCTCGAAGACCTCGGCGGCGCACTCGAAATCATCCTGTCGGCGCGCAAGTTCGAAGAGTGCAGCGGCTTTCTCGCCAAGGACAACATCGTGCTCGTCAAAGGCCGCATCGATGTGCGCGACGAGGAGATCCGTTTCAACGTGCTTGACCTCACCGCGCTGCCGCGGAGCCGCGACGACGGCGAACTGCGCCTGGCCCTTCGAAGCGAGGACCTCACCTCGCAATCAATCGCCGCGCTCCGCGAAATCCTCACGCGATACCCCGGTAAATCGCCGGTGATCGTCGAGACGGGCGAGTCGGGCAAGGCCTTTAAGCTCGGTCCCGAGTTCAACGTGAACATCGCCGGTGTGGTGGGCGATCTG
>JAJZSX010000525.1:1927-2707 GCA_021849435.1 Actinomycetes bacterium
GGCGTATAGGCCGGTGACGAAAGTCCCGTAGAATAGACAGTTATGGCGATGATTGTGACTACGAAGGACACGACGGCCCTGAGTGACGCCGAATTGGCCGAGATGGCCGATCTGTGCGTCGACCGTGAACCGAATTTCGACATCGGCTTCCTGTCGAAGCAGCGTGAGGAGTGGGTGTTGGTCACGCACGCCCGCGAGGGCTCAAAATTGCGGGGGTACTCGTTCAGCACGTTGGAGCGGATCGGTGGCACACCATCGTTGCTAGTTGGACTCCTCTTGGTCGATCGCAACGCGAAGTCAGACCAGACACTCCGGTCGATCCTGCACGATCAATTCCGTCGGGCGCTGCTGGCCTTTCCCGACGAGGACGTCTTGCTCGGCGCGCGCCTTTCCTCGCCCGACGGGTTCCGCGCGTTCGCGGGCCTGGAGGACATCGTGCCACGAAAGGGTTACAAGCCCACCGGCGAAGACCGCGCGTGGGGCCGGCGACTAGCCAAGCGTTTCGGTGCCGAGAAAGCCATCGACGATCACACCTTCGTGATGACGGTCCCGACGGGGCCCGTCGGTTGCCTCGACTACGTAGCCGCCAAAGGGGCCATCCCCGACGGCGCCGACGAGTTCTTTGCGGACCTGTGTCCTGAAGCCGGACAACGGCTTGTCGCCTTCGGCTGGGCGATGGCGGAGTCGCTCGCGTCGGGCAAACTGCCCCGCTAGCGCGTAGACGAATCGGCTAGCCCCGGGGCAGTAGTCCCGTGCAGCTCTTGTAACAGTGGCCGTCCA
>JAJZSX010000526.1 GCA_021849435.1 Actinomycetes bacterium
CGAGAAGCGGGCGACGGCGTTCACGCCTGGTCCAGGATCGTCTCGAGCAGCTCGGCGAGCTCGCTGGCGCGGCGACGATCGGCCGCGGGCAGGGCGGCGAGGGCCCGCTCCAGGAACTCGTCCTTGCGGCGGCGGATCGCGGCCAGCTCGCGCCGTCCCTGGGCGGTAATCGTCACGCGCGTGCAGCGCCGGTCGAGGTCGTCGACCACCCGCGCGATCAGGCCGAGGCGCTCCATGTCGCGCACGAGCCGGGTCACCGACGGGGGCGAGACCTGTTCGGCCGCGGCGAGGTCGCCGAGCGAGGGTCGCTTGAGGCGGCTCACCACCGCGAGCATCGACGCCTGGGCCGGCGAGACGCCGCCCAGGGAGGACTGGCGCAGCCGTCGGCTAAGACGCGTGATCGCGTATCGCAGTCGGGTCGCAGTTTCATTCGTCACAGTATCCATTAGTTCACCTAACTAAATGATACCTCGCCGAGCGTCCCGCGTGACCCACCCGTAACGTCAATCGGGCTGGAGTGGACCGTGCTCGCTCTCGTACTGGCGAATCGTCTCGACGTAGCCCTCGATGTCGCTCTCGGCGCTCGCCGGGGCACGATCGGCCCTCGTCAAGTACACCGCGAGGCCGAGGTTGCGCAGCACGCCGTCGACGGTGCGCCGGGCCTGCATCTCGTCGACCTTCGCCTGACCCTTCTGGGCCACGTCCTTGGCCACCGACGCCGCTACCGCCGCCTGCTCCTTGACCTTGTCCATCAAACCCATGCTCACCCCCCGCACTCAAGGCGAAGCGTACTCCTGGACCCGCGCGTTGGCCAGAGCTAGAAGGCCCGGTAGCGCGGAACGTAGCCCCCGGTCCCGAGGGACATCGAGTCCTCCGGGTCGATCGCCTCGTCGACTCCCCCGACGACCTCGGTGACCCAGTCCAGCCGGTCGGTGAGGATCCGGGTCACCCCGCCCTGGATGGTGTCTGAGGAGATGGCACAGCTCGAACAGGCCCCCTGGAGCTGGACCTCGACGACGCCGGTTTCGACGTCGGCGCGAACGAGCACGAGGTCCCCGCCGTCGGCCTGGACGGCCGGACGCATCAAGTCGATGAGCGCGTTGAGCGCCTTCAGACGGCTCTGGCGGACCTGGTCGGTGAGTTCTTGCACTGAACCAGTTTGCCGGAGCGCGCGCGAGGCGTGACCTCGAGGGCCCTCGCCCCACCGATCGGCCCCGACGCCGCGGCCTATTCGGCCTTACGGGCCCCGACGGCCTCGTCGAAGGAGCGCAGCGCGCGCGGCCCCCAGACCGTGCCCGGACCGCCGTTCATCATGATCGCGACGCCGGCGGCCTCGGCCACCTGCTGGCGAGTCACCCCGGTGCGCGCGGCGCCGCGGGCGTGGGACACGACGCACCCGTCGCACTCGCGGGTGATCGCGATGACCAGGGCCAACAGCTCCTTGAACCCGGCCGAGAGCTCGCCCTCGGCCATCGCCGCGTGCGACAGGGCCGAATAGCCCTTCAGCACCTCGGGAATCATCGAGCGCAGGTCCAGCGCCGGCTGGCGAAGTTCGGCTCGCACCTCGTCGTTGTGTTCCATGTCCACCTCCGTGTCGAGCGTAGTGACTCTCTCTACACTGGCCGCGTGATTATCAACGAGCTGCTCGAGAACAACCGCGCCTACGTCGCGCGCCACGGTCATCAGGTGCGACCCACCGAACCCCAGCGCCACCTAGCCGTGCTGACCTGCATGGACTCGCGCCTCGACCTGTTCGGGGCCCTCGGGCTCGAGCTCGGCGAGGCCCACCTGATCCGCAACGCCGGCGGACTGGCGACCGACGACGCGGTGCGATCGCTGCTGCTCAGCCAGCGCCTGCTCGGCACGCGCGCGATCATGGTGATCCACCACACGCGCTGCGGCCTGGAGTCCTTCGTCGAGGAGGAGCTCGCCAACGCGATCACCGCCGACATCGGGTATCGCCCGCCGTTCCGCCTCGGCGCCTACCGCGACGTCGACGCCGACGTGCGCGAGACCGTCAACGCCCTTCGCGCGAGTCCCTTCGTGGACGGCACCGACGTTCGCGGCTTCGTCTTTGACGTCGACGACGGCGCGATTCGCGAGGTCAGCCCAGCGTCTTCTTGAAGCCCTGGCTCATCTGCTCAAAGCCCAGGGCGCGATAGAAACGGTGCGCGTCGAGGCGCGGGTTGCGGCTCGTGAGCTGGATGCGGTAGCAGCCGGCCGCGCGCGCGAGCACCTCGGCCTCGCGCAGCATCGTCGAGCCGATCCCCCGGCCGCGCTGGTCGCCGCGCACGAAGACACTCTCGACCTCACAGCACCGTCCGCCGGCGTGCTGGAAGTGCGAGAAGATGAGCACCTGGCAGACCCCGAGGACCTCGCCGTCGTCGACCGCGACGAGGACGTCGCCGCCGCGGTCGCGAACCTCGTTCACGGCGCGCCAGTACGCGTCGAGGTCATCGGGTCGTTCGCCGCCGGGCGCCAGGGAACCCTCGACGACGAGGGCTACCGCGGCGGGGACCTCGGCGCGTTTGATGCCCCGGACGGCGATCACGGACGCGGGTCGATGGGCGTCAGCACTCCGATCGCGCGCTCGATGGCCTCGGCGGCGTCCAGGCACAGGTCGTCGCGGTACATCGTGCCGATGATCTGTGCGCCCGTCGGCAGCCCGTCGGCGACCCCGGTGGGCACGCAGGCCGCGGGCAGG
>JAJZSX010000527.1:0-1444 GCA_021849435.1 Actinomycetes bacterium
AATTTAGCTGATTCGCGTTTCGGCACGAGTTCGTGGAACGAACGTCGAACACGAGGGATACGGGGTTGACGCCACGGTCGACCCAGAACTGCGCGCGCGGGTGGCGCGCCTCACTCGGCGCGAGCCCGTGACACCATGGCCAACCGCACGCGTCGCGGCCGCCGCCGTCGCTACCGCCGTCATCGTGGCGTCGGTGGGCTGCGCACTCGCCGGGGCATCGGCGAGTACCGTCGGCCTCCTTGGGTGTCTCGCCGTCGTAACCCTGGTCGGCCTGCGCCCGACGTGGTCGTGGCGTGCTCACGGCACGCCCCGTTGAGACCAACTCCGCATCGAACCAGAACCAGGTACCGGTGATCGAGTCCAGGGGCTCGATCACCGAGCGTGCAGTGGCTTGACGACTACTACAGTTACGTAGTAGTTTGAGCCGACACGGGGGTGTGCCGTGCGCCCTCGACGGCACAGTGGGCGATGAGTCGATTCGTTGGGCCCGCACTGGAGATATCAATGGCTGTGTCCCACAAATCACCCGTCAGCAGCGGACCTCGAATGAATGAGCGTTCCCTCGTGAGCTCAAGACCGAGTCCCGGCGAGCACGCAACCGCGGAGGGTTCTCGCCCTTCAGTGTGGCTTTTCGCCATCCCGGTGCTGTGCTGTGGTGGTCCGGCCATCGTCACGGCTCTGGCGGCGGCGGGCGTGGTGACCCTGGGTGTGGTGGGTGGAGTCGCCGGAGGAGTCCTCCTGGTGGTTGCCATCGGACTTCTCCGGCGACACCGCCGACGTGCGACGTGCTGCACCGCAAAACGACCCATTGGCGGCCATGAGCACGACTGAGACGCCGACCGAATGCGCGCGTGCGCCCATGCCTCGGGTGCTCGCCGAGGTTCTGGGCTCGCCCGGGCGGATCGCTGGCTTCGTGACCGCATCGGGCGTCGTGGCGTTCTTCTACACCCTGCTTCTCCCCTTCGACTACACGCAACGCTTCGAGTTCGCCAACTGGAACTACCTCTCCCCCCATCTACTGGTGTGGGCCCTCGCGCTCGGTGTCGCCATGGGTCTCGTCTTAAGCATCCAGGTCTACGCAATGCGCCAGATCGTGTCCGCTCGAGTGGCCACCGGTGCGGCAAGCGGAGCGGCGTTCATCATGAGCCTTCTGCCGAGTTTCCTGTGCTGCACTCCCATGGTCCCCTCACTCCTCGCCTTTGTCGGAGTGTCGGGGGTGGGTCTGTACTCAACGACGGGCGCCGTGCAACACTTCTTCGCCGTTCACCAGTCGGAGATTCTCTCGGCGAGTCTGGCGCTTCTCGCCATCATGGGCTGGTGGGGACTACGCAAGCTGACGCACTCTCGGTGCTTCACCGGCGAGGGATGCGCCGTCGACACGACAGAGGGTACGACGTCCGCTAGCGGTGACGCACAAGCCGACCTGCAGGTTCCACAGATCGGA
>JAJZSX010000527.1:1454-2694 GCA_021849435.1 Actinomycetes bacterium
CAAGGAGAAAACTCCGCGATGAACACGCCATCCACCAGCCAGCGTCCGCCACGACCCCACGGGGAGACCCGACGCAGAGCGGCGGCACGGCGACACCGTCGAAACCGACTCCTCATCAGCGCCAGCGTCGCTCTGGTCGTCGCGCTCATCGCAATGATTCTCACGTTGCACGTGGTGAACAGCGCTTCGAGTTCGGCATCAGCCGGTACCACGTCGGGGTCGACGGGTGTATCGCTCCCGGTCGGCGCCGTCGCACCAAACGGAACCGCCATCACGCTCTCTGGCGCAACGACGTCCGTGGCGTCATTGCGCGGTCGCCCCGCACTGATCTGGTTCGTGACGACCTGGTGCTCTTCGTGCGAGGCCGGCACGCAGACGATGGCGCAGAACATCGCCGCGTTGTCCGCCGACGGTGTGCGGGTTGTCGAGGTGGAGAACTACGCCGACTTCGGCCAATCGGGCCCCACGATGGAGACCTTTGCGAAATCCCTTGCCGGCCACGCCTTCGCCAACCCCGACTGGACCTTCGGCGAGGCATCGTCCGCCCTCACCCGTACGTACAACCCGCGCGCCTATCTCGACATCTACTACCTGATCAACGCGGCAGGCAGGATCGTCTACGTGAACGGGTCGCCCTCGTCCACGATGCCCGGGCTGCTCAACGCCGCCAAGAGCCTCGTGTGACTCACGTCACGAAGCTCGCGTCACGAACGCGCCGCGACTCGTCGACGGTTTCTGGCGCGATCACCATCGTCGTCGCGAGTACACGACGACGTCTGGCGTGGTCGACGGGGTGCTGACGACGGTCCGTTGGGCGGTCGGCGCACGAGACTTTCGCGCATCGCCCCCGGGTTGAGACGCCACGCGCACGATCAACTGGAGACCTACGCTTCATCCGGTGATGAGTTCGCGGACACTCGGTGCGCGAACGAGTACGCATGTTCGCGCGCCCGCAGCGATCGTCCGTATCGCCGTCGCCGTCGCCGTCGCAACGAACGCGACGATGGCATGGCGTGCGCCGTCGGCTAGCGCCGCGGCCCCCGTGTCGTCACCCCTGTCGGTGTCACTCCTCGCCTCGGGAGAGGGCTGGCTGCTGTCCGCCTACCGCTGCGCCACCCAGACCTGCACGCGCCTCGAGCGCACCACCGACGCGGGACGGACGTGGACCACGCTCCGCCTTCCCACCCCCCTCCAGCGGCTCATGCGAGCGTCCCACGGCTACTACCCGACGCCACAGATG
>JAJZSX010000528.1 GCA_021849435.1 Actinomycetes bacterium
GCGCTGCGAGCCGACTGGCGCACGAGTTCGATGGCCGGCACGTGTTCGATGACGTGGGGCGCCGCACCCGCGTCGATGCGCGCCAACTCGAGCAGGTCGTCCACCAGCGATTGGAAGATCGCGAGGTCGGCGATCAGGATGTCGAGACTCTCGCGACCGGCGATCGACAGGTCGCCGCGGTGCTGCTGCAGTACCGAGGCGGTCGTCGCGAGGGTGGTGAGCGGCGAACGCAACTCGTGGCTGACGTCGCTCGCAAAGCGCGCGTCGCGCTCGAGGCGGTCGACGAGTCGGCTCACCATCGTGTTGAACGACTCGGTCAGCTGCTCGACCTCCTGGTCGGCCTGGGTGATCGAGAGCCGGGTGGTGAGGTCGCCGTCGGCGATCGCCGCCGCCGCGGCCGACACGCGCTCGAGCGGGCGCACGGCTCGCCGCGACACCCACAGGCCACCGGCGAGCCCGATCAGCGAGGTGAGCAGCGCGCCCAGACCGAGGACGGTCACCAGCGTGCGCAGGGTGTTCTCGAGCCCGCTGAGCTTGAACACTTCGAAGACCTGGGTCTCGACGGCGGGAATCGGGACGCCGACGACGAAGATGAGCCGGCCCTGGACGTTGAGGGTCTGTTGGACCACCTGGCCGCGGTCGACCATCGCGATGATCGTCTGGGTCACGTCGGCGGTCGCGGCCCCGTTGCTGCGTGACAGCCATTGGTGGTGGGTGTGCACGAGGATGCTCGAGTCCGTCGCGCGCTCGATCGAGTTCAGCTGGTTGGCGAGGTCCGGCGGCGACGAGTAGAGCGTCGAGCGGATGAGGGCCGCGTTCACGTAGCTCTGCTTGAGGTCGGTCTGCTGCTGGTTGTTGATCAGGACCCGCTGGACCCCGAGGAACGTGATCGCCACGAAGACCGAGCTCAAGAGCAGCGCGCCGAGCCCGAAGGTGGCGAGCAGGCGCAGTCGCAGGCTCCGTCGCCGCACTAGAGCACCAGCTTGTACCCCGCCCCGCGCACGGTCACCAAGAAGTTTGGGTTGCTCGGGTCGGGTTCGATCTTCGTGCGAAGTCGGCGAATGTGCACGTCCACGAGTCGGCTGTCGCCGAAGTAGTCGTAGCCCCAGACCCGCTCGAGCAAGTCCTCGCGCGACAACACCCGACCATCGGCTGACGCAAGGTCGATCAGCAAGCGGAACTCGGTCGAGGTGAGATGCAACTCGGTCCCGTCGTCGTGGCGTACGACCCCCTCGTCGGGCACGACGTGGAGATTGCCCATCTTGAACGCGCGCGTCGTCTTGTCGGGCCGACGGCGCAGGTGGGCCCGGACCCTCGCGAGGAGCTCTTCGGGGATGAAGGGCTTGGTGACGTAGTCGTCGGCGCCCGACTCGAGCCCGAGCACCACGTCGGCGGTCTCGTCGCGGGCCGACACGATCACGATCGGCAGATCGCTCGACTGGCGCAACGCTTGACAGGTCTCGAAACCGGTCATGCCGGGCAGCATGACGTCGATGATCGCGATGTCCGGGGTCATTCGCTGGAACAGCGAGACGCCGACCTCGCCCGTGGAGGCGTCGTCGACGGTGAAGTCCTTACCCTCGAACATCAGACGCAGAGCGGTGCGGATGTGGTCGTCGTCCTCGATGATCAGGATTCGCGGCACCGACACTCCTTTAGTCATGGCAAGACTACCTAGGTCGTGGGGCCGGGCCGAGGCTGTCGGTAGCCTGGGAACGTGTCGGAGTCGCAACCTGGCGAGCCGCCCGCCGCGAACTGGGGGGTCGAGGGATTCGTCTCGATGCTGCGCGCCGCGGACCGCTCGCCCGCGACGGTGCGCGCCTACGGCGGGGACGTGTCGCGTTTCATCGACTGGGCGCGCGAAGTCGGACTGCGCCAGCCCCACGACGTTCGCGCCCGCGACCTGCGCGCCTATCTCGTGTGGCTCAACGAGCGCGGCGACGCGCGGACCTCGATCGGGCGACGGCGCGCGTCGCTGCGCACCTATTTCGCTTGGCTGGTCGCGCGCGGCGTGATCGAGGTCGACCCGTCGTCGCGACTGCTCGCACCCTCGCCCAAGCCCAAGCTGCCCACCATCGTGGTGCGCGAGCAGCTCGAGTCGCTGCTCGACGAGGACTGGGGGGACGACCCGTGGGCCCTGCTCGACCGCGCGGTGTGCGAGGTCCTCTACGGTGCGGGGGTTCGCGTCTCGGAGCTGTGCGGGCTCGATCTGGCGAGCGTGGACTGGCCGCGACGGCTCGTTCGGGTCTTGGGCAAGGGCCGTAAAGAACGCCTCGTGCCTCTGCACGATCGCGGCTTCGACGCGCTGCGACTGTGGCTGGAGGACGGGCGCGAGGAGGTCGCCACGGCCGATTCGCCCGGCGAGGCACTCTTCTTGAATCGGCGAGGCCACCGTCTCGGTCCGCGCGACGTGCGCCGCATCTTGGACCGGCGAGTGGCGCGGGGTCACGTGTATCCCCACGCGCTGCGCCACACCTACGCCACGCACCTGCTCGAGGGGGGTGCCGACCTTCGGGTCGTCCAGGAACTGCTCGGCCACGAGAGCCTCACGACAACCCAGCTCTACACTCACGTTTCCAAGTCCCGTCTCCAGAACGTGCACCGTCAGACTCATCCCCGAGGCTGAATCGACTAGCATTGCGAGAGCCCTCCCACGGTGGGTGGGCAATTAATTGGGCCTTGGGG
>JAJZSX010000529.1 GCA_021849435.1 Actinomycetes bacterium
CAACTGGTACCAGACCGACGACTCCTCGTGGGGCCAGAGGTGGAGGTGGTAGTCGAGCACGTCGGGACTACGCCGTGCCGAACCCGACGACGCGCTCGTTCGCCGACGTGAACTCGACGTAGGCGACCCGCGAGGCGGGCACGCCCACGCGACGGCCCTTGCGATCGGTCAGCCAGAGCACCTGGTCAGCGGCTAGGGCGGCCTCGACCTCCTTCATCAGGGCGTCACGATCCGTGCCCTCCGCCAACTCGACCTCCAGCTCCCTCATCGACTGGACGATACCGATTCGAATCTCCATCACCACTCCTCACGCCGCGGGCGACTACGGCCATGTTACGGCCTTGGGGCACAATGATGGACGTGAGCAGCGATGAGTAGCGACCAGTCGTCCACGCGTGCCGTGACCTGGGCGGCGACGATGGAGGGATTCGGCGACACCGAGGCCGACGTCACCGTCGCCCACCGCGACTCGAGCGCGCGGGTGCGCCCGCGCCAGTCGGCGCAGCACACGGCCTCCGGCCGCCGCGCGGATCGCGAGGCACGCCAGGGCGAGCTCCTAGCCCCCCTCGCCACTCGCGAGCACGGCGCCGGGAACCGGGAACGCCCCGAGGAGCCCGACGAGTACCGCACGTGCTTCGAGCGCGACCGCGACCGTATCCTGCACTCCAGCGCCTTTCGGCGTCTGGCGGGCAAGACCCAAGTCTTCATCTTCCCCGAGGACCACATGCGCACGCGCCTCACCCACGCGCTGGAGGTCGCCCAAGTGGCCGTAGGCGTGGCACGGGCGGTGGGACTCAACGTGGCCCTGACCGAGGCCATTGCCCTAGGTCACGACTGCGGCCACGGCCCCGGCGGCCACGCCAGCGAGGAGGCCCTCGAGCCCTTCGTGGCCCACGGCTTCGACCACGCGACCTGGGGCGCGTCCGTCTCGCTGCGCTCGCTCAACCTCTGCGCCGAGACGCTCGACGGCATCGCGAACCACTCCTGGTCGCGTCCCGCACCGTCCACGCCCGAGGGCGAGGTGGTCAGTTGGGCGGTTATCTAGAGGCCCTGAAGGAAGTCCCCTGAACCAACAGAAGGAGGCCCGAAGGACCTCTAGTGATGTCACACCCAACCCTTACCTTGGGTCTCCAGAACGGAGGCGGGATGAGAGTTCAGAAGCTGATCGAGCCAGACGGACTCGATTCCTACACGGTCGTGGACAGCGTCGGATTGCCGATTGAACTCGTTGACCAGTACCTGTCGTACATGACCGCGCGAAACTCTTCCCCGAACACGGTGCGGTCCTACGCTTTCGACCTTCGGGACTTCTGGACATTCCTCGAACAGCGGGGAATCGCTCCAATGGAGGTCAATGTCGACGACCTCGCGCAATGGATGGCTTGGTTGAGACTGCCGCGCGCACTGCGGTTCGGCGAGCGGACGATCACCCCGATCGACTCAACGCCGCACATGGCGCCAGCCGCGGTCTCGAGGAAGCTGTCTGCCGTCGTATCGTTCTACGAATTTGTCGGCCAGCGCGATGCCACGGTACTCCCCCTGGTGAACCAACTCCGCCAAGGCCGCCCCCGCGGCACAGGGCGATACCAGCCATTCCTCGCACACCTGTCACGAGGTAGGTCGAAGCCTGGGAGGACGCTGGCAGTCAAAGTTCCCCAGACCAGACCCAGCGTCCTCAGCCCCGAGCAAGTACAACGGGTGTTGGAAGGCTGTACGAATCGGCGCGATCGGCTCTTCTTCGCCACGCTGTGGGAGACCGGGGCTCGCGCTTCAGAAGTGCTGGGCCTTCGCATCGATGATCTCGACGAGCGACACGGATCGCTGCGCATCGTCCCACGCCTCAATGCCAACGACGCTCGAGTGAAGGGTTCGAAGGAGCGAACCGTGCCCGTCGGTCGCCGCTACGTCCGCTTAGCAATTGACTATCTGACCCTGGACTACGGCTCCATCGACTCTGACTATCTCTTCGTCAATCTCTTCGGTGGGTCGGTGGGTAGGCCCTGGACCTACGGTTCGCTCGACGATCTCGTCAAACGCCTTCGGAGAAAAGTGGAGTTCTACTTCACTCCCCACACGTTCCGTCACACCTACAGCACTCGACTCCTGCAAGCCGGTGCGCGAATCGAGATTGTCTCGGAACTGCTCGGCCACGCCGATATCCAGACGACGCGGTCGATCTACGGCCACCTCAGCATTGATGACCTGCGAGCCGAGCTGGACCGGGTCGGTTGGCTCGACGACTCGGCGGTGACGCTGTGACACTACGAGTTCTCGCAGATGACCCGTACGCCAAGTGGCGCGACACCTTGCACGATGCGCTTCGCCCCGAGTTCGACCAGGAGGTCTTCTACTGCTCGGAGCTCGCCGGCGTTCTCCATGTCCCCGACTGCATGATCGATGGATGCGTCGGTAGCGAATCGGCCTCTGGGCTCTGCATCGGTCACTATCACCGATGGCGCGATGCGGGCAGACCCAAGGGTGAACGGAAGCTGGAGTGGGCTGCCACCCAACCGGTCGGACTCCAAGGTCGGCGGGCTCCCCAGAAGTGTCTCGTACCGGACTGCCGTCAGGGTCGAGACAGTGTTCTCTGCAGCACCCACGTCTACGCATGGCAGAAGCATGGAGGCACGAGTTCAGTTGAGGTCTGGGCACTTTCCAAAGAGGCCGCGGCCATCTGCAGGCC
>JAJZSX010000530.1 GCA_021849435.1 Actinomycetes bacterium
ACCGAATCCTCGCCGCGCTCGCTCCCCTCGGCCTGCCCGTGCCCACCCCACTCGCGCTGTGCACCGACGTCGAGGTCAACGGGCCGGCGTTCTACGTGATGGAGTTCGTCGACGGGGCGATCTTGCGCACGCGCGCCGACGCGGAGGCCACCTTCGACGTCGCTACGCGTGCGCGCATCGGCGACGAGCTCGCAACCACGCTCGCCCGATTGCACACCGTGGACATCGACGAAGCGGGGCTGGCGGACCTCGCGCGCCACGACGGCTACATCGAGCGCCAGCTGCGCCGCTGGCGCGGCCAGTACGAACAGATGCGCGTGCCGGGCGACGGTGGTGACGGGCTAGTCGAGGACGTTGGCGACCGCCTGGCGCGCGCGATACCGCACCAACAGCGCGTCACGGTGGTTCACGGCGACTACCGCCTCGACAACACCGTGCTCGACAAAACCGGGCGCGTGCGTGCGATCCTCGACTGGGAGATCTGCACCCTCGGCGATCCGCTCGCCGACGTGGGCCTGCTGCTCGACTACTGGGCCGAGGTCGGCGACCCCACGGTCGCGCTTCTCGGCGCCGCGCCCACGACGGCCGAAGGCTTCGCCCGACGTGACCAGGTGCTCGCCGCCTACGCGGCCCACAGCGATTTGGACGTCAGTGGCGTCGCCTACTATCAATCATTCGGTTACTGGAAGTTGGCCTGCATCCTCCAGGGCGTCTACGCCCGCTACCGGGCGGGGGCGACCGCGGGGGACACCGGCAGTGTTGACGAGTTTCCGGCGCACATTTCGATGCTCGCGAGTATCGCGAAGGACATGTTGGAGAGCTGATGGACGACGAAATCTACGACCGCATCATCTTCTTCGCCGACCCCGAATTCAATGAACCCGTCCTCGTGGTGTCCCTCGAGGGCTGGATCGACGCCGGGGCCGGAGCGGCCACCGCGATGTCGACCCTGCTCTCGACGATCCCCACCGAGACGCTGGCCACCTTTGACACCGAGTACTTCATCGACCAGCGCGCTCGTCGGCCGCTCGCGCGCATCGTCGACGGGATCACCACCGAACTCACCTGGCCCGAGATCCAGCTGCGCTACGGGCGCGACGGCGATGGTGCCGACATGCTCTTCCTCGTGGGACCCGAGCCAGACTTCCACTGGAGCGACTTCGTCGACGTGGTGACCGACGCCGCGGCGCGCTACAACGTGCGCCTGGTGGTGGGCCTCGGCGCCTTCCCGGCGCCCACTCCTCACACCCGCCCGGTACGCGTGATCGGCACCGCCCCGGCGCCCAGCGCGCACTTGCTCGCGCGTGTTGGCTCGGTGACCGGCGAGCTCGAGGTGCCCGCCGGCATCAACGCCGCGCTCGAACTGGGATGTGCAGACGTCAACCTCGAGGTCATCACCCTCTGGGCGCGCGTGCCCCACTACGTGGCTTCCATGTCATACCCGCAGGCCGGCGCGGCCCTCATCGACGGCTTGGCGCGCATCGCTGGACTGACCCTGGACGCGAGCGTGCTGCGCGACTCCTCAGCCGAGGCCCGCGCGCGCGTCGACGACCTGGTCACGAACAACCCCGACCACAGTTCGATGGTCGAGCAGCTCGAAGAGGCCGCCGACGAGAGCGAGGGGCCCGCGACGAGTGACGAGGTGCCCACCGGCGATGAGCTGGCGGCCGAGCTCGAACGCTTCCTGCGCGGCGAGGCCGGCTAGGTCCGACCGGCGACATCGACGTCGCCGCCTTCGATCTTGAGACCCAGCCCGAGGGCGAATCCCTCGAGGAAGAGCGCCGACTCCTCCTGGCGCGGGTGGCGATTGGCAATTTCGTAAAACGCACTCGAGTGATCGGCCTCAATGAGGTGGGCGAGCTCGTGGACCAGCACGGCGTCGATCACCCAGTCCGGGCACTGGCGCAAACGGGACGACACCCGGATCTCGCGCGTCGCGGGCGTGCACGACGCCCAGCGCGCTCCCTGGTTGGAGACCCACCGAACCGACGCAGGCGCGACCCCGTCGACGTAGACCTCGGCCAACACACCGGCGCGCTCTTCGAGCGTCGCGTCGCTGCCGGCTGCCAAAGGCCGCTGGACGAGGAGTCGCTCGACGAGCTCGTCGACGAAGACCCGGCGCTCTCGCCCACGCAGCCGAGCCGGGATCTGAACCACGATGCGACTGCCTGACCAGTGCGCGGCACCCGTCTTCTTGCGCCGGGTCGAGGCGCGGATCTCCACCTCCGGACGATCGAAGCGCGGCGCTTCGATGACCACCTGGGTGGCGTGAGCGGCCATCAGGCGATGATATTGACCAGCCGGGGTGGCCGCGAGACGACGCGCGTGACCGGTCCCTTCACCGCGGCGATCACCGCCGGATCCTCCAGAGCCAGGTCACTCGCGGCCTCCTCGGTGATGTCGACGGGCACCTCGAGGCGGGCGCGCACCTTGCCGTTGACTTGGACGACCATCACCACGCTCTCGTGCGCGACGAGCGCGGCGTCGGCGACGGGCCAGGGCTGCTGGTGGACGCCGGGTCCCGGGTAGTGGCGCTCCCAGAGCTCGGCCGCCACGTGGGGCGCCATTGGTGCGAGGAGCAAGAGCATCGTGCGCCGGGCCTCGTCAAAGACCTCGCGCGAGGCGCCGCCGTCCTGGCGGGCCCACTTCGAGAGGGTGTTGAGCAGTAGATCGGA
>JAJZSX010000531.1 GCA_021849435.1 Actinomycetes bacterium
AGGCCTTCGCCCTCGAGGTGCGCCACCTCGCGCGCAGCGAGGTCGGCGAAGCCGAAGAGCCCTTCACGCCTGGTCAGAAGGGCTCGTCGGCGATGCCCCACAAGCGCAACCCGGTACTCGCCGAGCGGCTCTGCGGACTCGCCCGGGTGCTGCGCGGCTATCTCCAGGCAGGTCTCGAGGACGTCGCGCTCTGGCACGAGCGCGACATCTCGCACTCGAGCGTGGAGCGGGTTATCGTGCCCGACGCGCTGCAGCTCACGGTGTACATGCTGCGTCGCGCCACCTACCTCGCCGACGGGCTCGTGCTGCACCCCGAGCGGGCGATGGCGAATCTCACCGTCGGCTCGCGCGGCCTCGTCTTCTCCCAGTCCGTCCTGCTCGCCCTCGTGGACTCGGGGCTCGCGCGCGACGACGCGTATCGCATCGTCCAGCGCGCGGCGCGCCGGGCGATCGAAGAGGACCTATCGTTTCGCGAGGTGGTCGAGGCCGACGACGCGATCACCCTCGACCACGCCACGCTCGAGGCCGTCTTTGACCCGGCGCGGATGCTCGTGCATCGCCGACGATTCCTGGAGGCCCTCTCGTGGTGACGGATCCCTTCGAACGGCCCGTCTACTCGGGCAAGGTCCGCGACCTCTACGAGGTCGACGACCGGCACCTCTTGATGGTCGCTTCGGACCGCCTGAGCGCCTTTGACGTGGTGATGAACGAGCCCATTCCCGAGAAGGGGCGCGTCCTCACCGGGATCACCGACTACTGGGTGCACCACTTCGCGCGCGACGTGCCGAGCGCGCTCGTGAGCTGTGACCCGGCCGTGATAGAGGAACTGGTGCCGGGGTTCGCGCCGCGCCGCGACTGGCACGGTCGCACGATGCTGGTACGGCGCGCCGCGATGCTGCCCCTCGAGTGCATCGTGCGCGGCCGACTGGCCGGCCAGGCCTACGACGAGTACGTGGCGAGCGGGACGGTGCACGGCGAGCCGATCCCGGCGGGGATGGCGCTCTCGGACCCGTTCCCCGAGCCTCGGTTCACGCCCTCCACGAAGGAGGAGTCGGGACACGACCGCAACATCGACCTCGCCGAGGCGGCCGACATCGTCGGTGCGGACGTGCTGACGCGGATCCAGGCGATGTGCCTGCACCTGTTCACCCGGGCCGCCGCCGCCCTCGAGGAGGTCGGATTGATCCTCGCCGACACCAAGTTCGAGGTGGGTGTGGTCGATGACCGCCTGGTGCTCTGTGACGAGGTGATCACGCCCGACTCGTCACGGATCTGGCCGGCCGACCAGGTCCGCCCGGGCGAGATGCCACCATCCTTTGACAAGCAGCCCTTCCGCGACTGGCTGGTCGCGATGGCCTGGGACAAGACCCCGCCGCCGCCGACGGTGCCGGCGTCGATCGTCGCCGAGACCTCGGCGCGCTACGTCGAGGCCTACGAGCGGGTGACCGGACGACCCCTCAGCGACTGGTACGGTGCGTAGTCGTGATCTTCCCTCTCGTCGTCGACGTCACCCTGCGCTCGGGGATCGCCGATCCAGAAGGCGCCACCATCGAGCGGGCGCTGCCCGCGCTCGGCTTTTCCGGGGTGTCCCACGTGCGCGCCGGACGCACCTTCCGCTTCGACGTGGAGGCGCCTGACGAGGCGGCCGCCATCGAGCTGGCCGGCGCGCTCGCGCACCGCCTGCTCTCCAACCCCGTCATCGAGGACGCGTCGGTTCGCCGGGGTGACGCGTGACGCGCATCGGCGTCGTCATCTTTCCCGGCTCGAACTGCGAGTACGACGCGGCCTCGGCGATGCGCGAGCTCGGCGCGACCGCGGACTTCGTGTGGCACACCGAGACCGACCTCGCCGGCTACGACGGCGTGATCCTGCCCGGCGGCTTCGCCCACGGCGACTACCTGCGTCCGGGTGCCCTGGCCCGGTTCTCGCCGGTGATGAACGCGATCGCCGACTTCGCCGCGAAAGGCGGTTCGGTACTGGGGATCTGCAACGGCTTCCAGGTGCTCACCGAGGCTGGTCTGCTGCCCGGGGCGTTGCAGAAAAACAAGGGGCTCACCTTCATCTCCGGCCCGACGCCGCTCGTGGTCACCTCGACCAAGTCGGTCTTGACGCGCGCGGCGACACTCGGTCAGCGCCTCGTTATCCCGATCAACCACTTCTCGGGCGCCTACGTCTGTGACGACGAGACCTACGAGTCCCTCGTGGCTGGCGACCGGATCATCCTGCGCTACGAGGCGAATCCCAATGGGTCCCGCGGCGACATCGCCGGTATCACGAACGAGACCGGCAACGTCGTCGGCCTGATGCCCCACCCCGAGCGAGCGATGTCGACCCTGCTCGGCAGCGCCGACGGGCGTATCTTGCTCGAGGGCTTCCTCGGCCTCTCCCTAGTGGGTGGCGCGGGAGATCCCGGCTCGCTTTAGCAACTCGGCGCTGACGCCGAGCTCGCGGAAGGCGCTGTAGCCGATGGCGTTGCGCTTGGCGTAGGACTTGGCCACCTTGACGAACTCCTTCTCGAGCCCTTCGAGGTCGATCCGTGTCGCGAGACGGTCGCGCTCGGCCACGAGGTCGAAGCGGCGCTGGACCAGTTCGAGCCGGCGGATCGGTGAGGCCTCGGCGAGGTCCTTGTCGATGCGGGTGATCTGGAGGTGGAGCGACTCGGGCGT
>JAJZSX010000532.1 GCA_021849435.1 Actinomycetes bacterium
CGACGTTGCCGACGATCTCCGCGTGGGGGCGTAGGACGTGAGGTCGCGCCGCCGGGTCGTCGGCGTCGGCGATCGGGAGGTCGGTGAGGAGTGTACCTCGCGGTGCTCCCGGAGCGCTGCGTTCGGGCGTCGGGTGGCAGGCACGGCACGGCACGTGCGGTTGTCGCCCGTGCTCGTGACCGGAGTCGCTGTCGAGCAGGGGCGATGGCAGGGCCAGACCGACGGTACCGGGTCTGGGACCTTTTCCGGGGCGTTCACCCTCGTCGGACGTGCCGTCGCGAAAGTGTTGCGAACCTCGCCGTCGTACCCGCGTTCGTGAATAAATTCGTCCCCACCGCGACGCGGAGAATCGGCACCTCGTTCGTCGTGCTCGCTGACGGCGTTAGCTGCAAGTATGAGCTGATGGACGAACTCCGAGAGGTCGCCGTCAGAACTGCGCTCTTCGCCTATCTGGATGAACTCACCTCGCTCTCGTACGACGGGACCCTGCGATGGGATCAGACCGCGTCATTCGAGTTCACTAACGAGGTCATCGCAATCCGCCAGACTCGGGGTCGGGGGATCAACAAGCCAGCGACGTTGGGTGCCGCACTCTCGATCACCACCGCCTTCACGCCGTTTCATCGTCAGCCACCGTACGACGACCTCCAGGGACCGGACGGCTATCCTCGCTACAAGTACGAGGGGACCGATCCGAACTTCTTCACCAACCGAGCACTACGAGCCTGCATGGACCTCGAACTGCCGCTCGTCTACTTCATTGGTGTTCGACGTGGTGTCTACAAGCCCGACTACCCCATTTTCGTCATCGGCGACGATCCGAATCGTCTCGAATTCACGCTGGGCTACAGTCGCGCCGAGATCGGTCGGGATGTCTCGACGCTCTCACCCGTTGAGAGACGCTATATATTCCATCAGACCCGCAGCCGCCTTCACCAGCCCATCTTTCGTGAGCAGGTGCTCAGCGCGTACACGGGCGCGTGTGCGATCTGCCATCTCAAACACTCGCAGCTACTCGATGCGGCCCACATACTAATCCATCACACAAATAGTGGTGTAACTCTGCTAGACTGACGTTCGTGGGTGATGCACGATCGTGGACCCAAGCAGAACAGGAGCGCGTGCGTCGCACCGCCGTCGGGGCGGTTCGGGGTGGCATGACGTACGTGGCGGCAGCGGAACTGTTCGGCGTGTCCGAGTCCACCGTGAACGGTTGGATGCGCCGTCACCGCGAGGGTGGTGACAAGGCGCTGCTCGCCCAACAGAGGGGGCGGCGCCCACGAGAGCAGATGGTGCTGAACGACCGCCAGCAGGTCCAGATCGCCACGACCATCCGTGAGAAGAATCCCGATCAGCTTCACCTTCCGGGGTTCCTCTGGACGAGAGAGGCAGTGGGTGAACTGATCGAGCGCCGCTACGGGGTTCGTCTCGGACTCACGGCACTGGGTAACTACCTGCGCCGCTGGGGCTTCAGCCCCCAAAAGCCCGTGCGGCGCGCCTTCGAACAGGACCCCGAGGCCGTGGCGACCTGGACCGAGAAGATCTACCCCGCGATCGCGGCCAAGGCCAAGCGTGAGAAGGCCCTGATCCTGTGGGGCGACGAGATGGGACTGCGCTCGGATCACGCGGTCGGACGCTCGTGGAGTCCCAAGGGCCAGACGCCGGTGGTGAAGGGGACGGGTCAACGCTTTGGAGCCAACGTCATCTCGGCGCTCTCCAATCGTGGCCAGCTCTACTTCATGGTGTTCACCGGGCGGGCCAACGCCGACCTCTTCATCAGCTTTCTTCGTCGACTGCTCAAGCAGATGGAAGGACGTAAGGTCTTCGTCATCGTCGACGGCCATCCGTCGCACAAGGCGAAGAAGGTGACGGCGTTCGTCACGGCCCACGAGGAGCTACTGCGGCTGTATTTCCTTCCGCCCTACAGTCCCGAGCTCAACCCCGACGAGTTGCTCAACAACGACGTCAAGTCCAACGCGCTCGGACGCCGACGACCCCGCACTCGAGAAGAACTTATCGCTGACACACGAGCACACCTGCGTCGTCGCCAGAAGCAGCCCCAGATCGTTGCCAACTTCTTCAATGAGGAACACGTCCGCTACGCGGCGGCGAAGTGAGTCACCTCACTATTTGGGTGTCCCGGTAGTAGCCTGCTGCTGGCCGTACTCGGTGACGAGGTAGTCGATAGTGCGCGAGCACGCAATCTGCTCCCCGATCTGTCAGGCAACTTGCTCGTCGGAAACGCGCTCATCGAGTCCAACTTCGATGCCATCTTCCCGGCGGTTGCCGCCATTCCCGAGCGCCGAGCTGCGACCGCTCCACTCGATCTCGCGTCCACGTTCGCGAGGATCATGGAGGATGGTGGCTTCGATCTCATCGTCGGAAACCCGCCGTATGTCCGCATCCAGGTGCTGTCGGAGTTCATGCCGGATCAGCTCGCCTACTTCCAGGACGCGCGTAGCCATTACGAGTCCGCACAGGCATACAACTTTGACCTCTATCAGTTGTTCGTGGAGCGAGCAGTCCATTTCCTTGGGGCAAGTGGGTATCTGGCATACATCGTGCCCAACCGCTTTACGAATCTGCTAGCGGCAATGACTATGCGTCGCGTGATCGGGCCGAGACTCCGGCGGCTCGTACATTTTGGCGAGCAGCAAGT
>JAJZSX010000533.1 GCA_021849435.1 Actinomycetes bacterium
GCATTGACGGAGGGATTGAGGCTAACAGAGGCGTAGAGCATGGGCGACCTTTCAATCGGGGACTTGCAACGGTCGCTACCCCCACTGAAGTGCACGGGTCTGCGAGACTGTTCTCGTGCTCCTCGACGCCGTCCACAACGTGGTCTCCCAGTGGTCCCCCCTCGCGCTCTACCTCGCCACCGCGGGTGTGGCCATCCTGGGCGCCCTGATCGGCTTCCTCTACATCCGACGACGCGACCACCGCGCCATCGCCCAGCGCCTCACCGCGCTCGGCACCCGCCTCGGCGTGGAGCCCAGCCGCGACGACGGCCGGGTCGAGTCGGCACTGGCCTACCTCGAAGAGGTCACCAGCGCGGCGACCAGCGCGGTGGGCGAGTCGAGTGCCGAGTCGGTGCGCCTTCGCCGCTCACTGGACGCGCTGCCCTTGGGACTTGTCCTGGTGGACGAGTCCGGCGAGGTCCTGTTTCGCAACTCCCAGGCCGAAGCGCTGATGGCGAGCCGCTACGGCGACGCCATCGCCGCCCAAGCGGTGACTGACATCCTCGCCGAGGGCTGGAACCAGGGAACGGCCGAGCGCACGATCGACATCTACGGGCCGCCGCGGCGCACGCTCACCATCCGCGCGAACGTCATCGACGACGGGCGCCGGCCCCTTGGCGTACTCGCCGTCATCGAGGACGTGTCCGAGCGCCGCCGCCTCGAGGAGATTCGCCGCGACTTCATTGCCAACGTCTCGCACGAGCTCAAGACTCCCATGGGAGCCCTGGGTCTGCTGGCCGAGACGCTGCAGTACGAACGTGACTCGGCGGTGGCCAACCGGCTCGCCGAGCGGATCAACACTGAGGCCTTTCGCGTGAATCGCATCATCGAGGACCTCCTCGACCTCTCGCGCATCGAGAGCGAAGGCTCGCCGGCGCGCGAGCTGGTGCCCGTCGCGCTCTTCGTGGCCGAGGCGCTCGAGCGGATCAAGATGTCGGCCGAGCAGCACCAGGTGACCATCCTGTTCAAGGAGCCCGAGAACAACCTGGTCGTCGTCGGCGACCGTCGCCAGCTGGTCTCGGCGGTGCACGCACTGATGGAGAACGCCGTCATCTACTCGCCCCCCGGCGGCACCGTCACCGTGTCGATCGAGCGGGTCGACCCCGACGCGCTCGACGTGGACACGCCCGGTCCGCTGGCGCGCGTGGCCATCTCCGACCAGGGAGTGGGCATTCCGGCGAAGGATCTCGAGCGAATCTTCGAGCGCTTCTACCGCGTTGACCCGGGTCGCGCCCGTGAGACCGGTGGCACGGGGCTGGGACTGTCCATCGTGCGCCACGTCGCCCACAACCACGGCGGCAATGTCGTCGTCGAGTCACGCGAGGGTGAGGGTTCGACCTTCGCGCTCGAGCTACCGATGAACCCGCAATGAGCAAGAAGTCCGACGAGGCGCGCACGCGAGTCCTCGTCGTCGAGGACGAGGAGTCCTTCGTCGACGCCCTGACGGTGGGCCTCGCCCGCGAGGGCTTCGACGTGACGATCGCGCGCGACGGTGCCGAGGCGCTCGCAGAATTCGCGCCCAAGCGCTTTGACATCGTGCTGCTCGACCTGATGCTGCCCAAGGTCTCGGGCCTCGACGTGTGTCGCGCGATGCGCACGCTAAGCGACGTGCCGATCATCATCGTCTCGGCCAAGGGCGAGGAGGTCGACATGGTCCTGATGCTCGAGCTCGGCGCCGACGACTACGTGACCAAGCCCTACCGCTTGCGCGAGCTCGTCGCGCGCATCCGCGCGGTGGTGCGTCGCCGCGAAGCGCACGATGACGACGTTGCCGCTTTCGACGACGAGCTGATCGAGCAGGGACCGATTCGCATGGACGTCGAGGCTCGGCGTTGCTTCGTCAACGGGGAGGAGATAAAGCTACGTAAAAAGGAGTTCGCGCTGCTGCGCCTGCTTCTGGAGAACCCCGGGCGGGTCCTCACGCGCGAGATCCTGATCGATCGGGTCTGGGGCAACGACTACGTCGGCGACACCAAGACCCTGGACGTGCACATCAAGCGACTGCGCAGCCTCGTCGAGCACGACCCCAAGAATCCTGAGCACATCACCACGGTGCGCGGGGTGGGATACCGCTTCGAGTCCGCTACGCGCGCGCCGTGATCACGCGCTGGCCGCCGAGGTAGGGCGCCAGCACCTCGGGCAGCTCGACCGAGCCATCGGCGCGCCGTCCGATCTCGATCAGGGCCGCCCAGATGCGCGGCCAGGCCAGCGCCGAGCCATTCACCGTGTGCACGAAGGCAGTCTCGCCGCTCTCGGTGCGATAGCGCACGTTGGCGCGTCGTGCCTGGAAGTCGCGAAACCAGCTCACCGAGGAGACCTCGAGCCAGCGATCGACGCCCGGAGCGTAGACCTCGAGATCGAACGTGCGCGCCGAGGAGGTGCCCAAGTCGCCCGCGCACAGGTCGAGCACGCGATAAGTCAGTCCGAGCGCGCGCAGCAGCCCCTCGGCGCGCGCGAGCACGTCGGCGAAGACCTCGTCAGCCTGCTCGGGCAGCAGGTAGTTGAACAGCTCGACCTTGTCGAACTCGTGCACGCGCAGCACCCCGCGGGTATCGCGCCCCGCGGCGCCGGCCTCGCGGCGAAAGCACGCGGTGAGTGCGGAAATGCGCATCGGCAGC
>JAJZSX010000534.1 GCA_021849435.1 Actinomycetes bacterium
AGCGTGCCCACGAGCGCCAACAGCGCGAACGTGCGGATGCCGTAGGCCTGGCCGGCACGGCCGCGGTGGCTGCGCTCGCGCTCGAGGCCGATGAGCAGTCCGATCGCCGCCGAGTAGAGGTAGGCCGCGAGGTGGCCCACTAGGACCTGTCGGTCGCGGTTCGCCTCCGACTCGCCGCTGGCCGCCACTCCATAATCGCGACGCTACTGCGCGCCTGGCGCCCGATTGGACGGATCGCCGCAGCGGGCCTACGGTCGGATCATGGGCTCACGCCGGTGGGCAGCCGTCGTTACCGTGGTGGTCGTGGTCGCCGTGGCGGCCTTCGCCGCCGGGTACGTCGCACATTCGACGAACTCGACGAGCCCGACCACCGTCACGACGAGCACCACGGCACCGACTACCACGACCAGCCCCGCCTGGGTCGCCGCCTGGCCGAGCGCACAGGGCTCCCTGCGCTACCAGACACCGACGGCCGCCGCGCTCGGGTTCGCCCAATCGGTGCTCGCCATGCGCGAACCGCTCGCCCACGGCTTCGCCCGGGGTGACACCCGCTCCGGCGAGGTCGCCGTCACGACCACCCCCGGAGGTCCGGTCACGACCGTGCTCGTACGCCAGGTGACCAGCGACAACTCGTGGTGGGTGCTCGGTTCGACGTGTCGCGACGTGACTATCGGCGAGCCGAGCGCACTGGCGACCGTCGCGTCGCCCCTTCGCCTCAGCGGTTGGTCGACGGCCTTCGAGGCCGTCATCAACGACGCCCTCTACGAGGACGACGTGGCACGACCCATCACCTCAGGCACGACGATGGGCGGTTCGAACGGCGTCATGGGACCCTTCGCGACGACGCTCACGTTCCCCGCGCCCACTCACCCCTACGGCGTGCTCGTCGTCTCGGTGCGCTCCCCGAAGGACGGCGCCGTGCTCGAGGCGTCAGCGATCCGCGTCGCGTTCTGACCCCGATGAACTGGATGTTCGTTCGTTAACCCGCGAGCGCCACGCACCCGCTCGTTACCGACGCTGCTTGGCTGTCCACCCGAAGCCGCACCGACGACACCGGTGCGACGCCAGCGGGCACCGTCAGCGTGCCCGACGAGCCACCCGCAGACTATGTGTCGACCTGAGCGGCGCCCATGCAATCCGTACTCGCGTAGAGCCGCGCGACGAGTTCACTCGCCGTTCCCGAGGAGAGCGACCACGCGAGGGCGAGCTGGCTGGCGGCGGTGACCTCACGCACCGAGACCGTGGTGCCCGACGCGCGAATCCCCGACGGCGCGCCGTTCGCCCCCGGCGGGAAGTAGGCGAGCTCGTGGGCCCAGGTGAAGGTCATGGTCGGCGGGCGCCCCGCGGGACGCTCGATGAGGTCGACCAGCGAACCGGTGCCGCCGGCGGGCGCGAATGCAGCCCCCATCTCACAGGTCGCACAGGTGAGGCCGACCCCCGCGGTCGGATCGCTCGCCGAGCCGAGCAGCTCGTCGCGGTGGCTCCAGCACGCCCAGACGCCCGGACCCGTGCAGAGCCGGTTGGGGGTGTTGCGGGCGCTGCCGCCCCAGCCGTCGTCGTACATCCAGAGGAAGTCCGCGGCGAGCACGTTCGTGCCCGTCGCCCACGCGCCATCAAAGCCCGGCCGGCCGAAGGGGTTGCGCCCAATGGCGAACCCCGGGGCGACGCGCGGGTCGCTGCGGGTAGCAGCCGCGCGTGTCGCCTCACGCGACAGCGCGTGGTTGAGCCCCAGGTACGCCGGGTATCCGGCGCTCACTCGTTCCATGTCCGCAATCACGAAGAGCTGCTCGGGGTAGGTGAGCCGGGTCCAGTTGGACGGCAGCGCGAGCGCCATCTCGCCGAGTCGGGCGCGCGCGTAGTTGATTGCTGCCATCGTGAAGCTCGCGCAGCGTGGCGAGTCGCCCCTCGTCGTCCACGAGGTGCCCGGACCGAGGCAGGGGTTGGCGCACGTCGTGTGCGAGGCGCTCCCCTGGCAGGGTCCACTCGCAAAGATGTTCGGGCGCGGGGCGATGTTGGCTGCCGGATTGATGAGCGGCGCCACGGCGGTGCCGAGCGCTGGCGTCGCGAGGGCGGCGAGCACCAGCGCAACCAGCGCGGCGAGCACGACGGCAGACAGACCCGCTCGCGTGCGCGCCGGTCGCGCACCACCAGTGCCTCTGCGTCGTCGCGCCATCGCGAACCACGCTACCCGTCCGTCTTGGACGAGGGCTCGGTCACCACCGAGCCAGTGGACGCAGCCCCTGCGCCGGCGATGCAATACCCGCTGGTCAGCGCGTGCGCGAGTCGCGCGTCTGGCGCCGCCGGTCGTCGCCGAGCACGAGTCGTTGGACCCGCCAGACGAGTCGTTGGGCGAGGTTCAGGTGGGCGTTGCGCGGTGGTGCGAACCGGTAGCGGAGCCGCGCGCGACGGTGGGACCGGTGGGACTGTGGTCCCGAGTACGTGACGGTGGCTCGCGCCATGGCCCGACGCAAGCGCGGTCTCGGTCGGTGACGTCGGTCGTCGAGCGACCGCACCACCGACGGGCAGTGCGTTAGTTCGCCTTGACCGCGGCGACTATCTTGGTGAGCGTGTCCTTCGCGTCACCGAAGACGAGCGTCGTCTTGGGGTTGTAGAGCAGTTCGTTCTCGATGCCGGCGAAGCCGGGGCGCATTGAG
>JAJZSX010000535.1 GCA_021849435.1 Actinomycetes bacterium
CCAACCACGCGACTGGCCCGGTCGCGTCGAGCGAGTCCTTGACGAGCGCAGCGGCATCCACCTCGAGCGCGGGCGGGTCTACGCCGTCGTCACCGAGACGCCCGCGGAGTCGTCGGCCCTGGCCGACCGCCTCGGGCGCTTCATTCCCAATGTCGAAGGCGTGACGGTCAACGGATACGCCCTCGGGGACTTCTCAGTGTCCGACACCCGACGCCACATCGTCGTCAACGACATCGAGCCGCGCCTGTTCTCAGGCGAGCTGCGCTACGAACTCGTCCCCCACGGAACCTCGGTCGACGAACGAATCCTGGCCGCCCTCAACGCCGTGAGCGCCCTCGACGTGCTCGACGCGCTCGACGACGGTCTCGCCACGAGGGTCGACGAACGCGGCCGGAGCTTCTCGGGTGGCCAGCGCCAGCGCCTCGCACTGGCCCGCGCCTTTCTCACCGAGGCCGACGTGCTGATCCTCGTCGAGCCCACCTCGGCCGTCGACACCCACACCGAGGGCCGCATCGCCGCGCGGCTTGGAGAGATGCGTCGCGAGCACGCGACGCTCGTCGCCTCAACGAGTCCCCTGATGCTCGAGAGGATGGACACCGTGTTTCTCGTTTCCGGCGGTCAAGTCGTGGCTGAAGGGACGCACGATCACCTCGTGGCGTCTTCGGCGCTCTACCGCCAAATCGTCTTGAGGGAGGACTCGTGAGCCAGCTACCCGTCGCCGGTGCGAGCGAGGTGCGCGCGCACGCGATGATCCTCGCACGCCAGCACCGTCGCGAGGGCCTGCGCATGCTCTCGCTCTACGCGCTGGCCGCCGCCGTGGCGCTCGTACCCGCGTGGATTATCGGCCAGATCACGAACCTGGCCGTGCACCATCAACTCACGAGCTCACTAATCACCCGCGAGGTGGGGGGCTTGCTCGCGGCGTCGCTCGCCTACGCGGGGCTCTCCTTCCTCGCTCGCCGGCGTAGCTACATCCTGGGCGAGAAGATCTTCGCTCAACTGCGTGAAGAGTTCCTCGCGAGCGTCTTGGCCCTGCCCCTCGTCGAAGTCGAGCGCACGAGCACCGGCGACCTGCTGAGTCGCACGACCAACGACATCGACGCCCTGTCGCGCACTGTGCGCTTCGCCGTTCCCGAGTGGTTGGTCGCCATCGTGCAGGCGCTGATCACGATCGTCGCAATGCTGCTCGTCAGCCCCCTCGCTAGCCTCGCGGGGCTCGTCTCGGTCCCCCTGCTCTACTTCTCGACCCGCCGCTACCTCCGCTTCGCCCGACCCGGCTACGTGCGCGAACGTATCAGTTACGCCACCCTTTCCGGAACAGTCGCCGAGACGTCCGAAGGTGCGCGTACCGTCGACGCGCACCGCCTGGGTCACCGACAGCGCGATCGCATCGACGCCAACGTGCGTGAGAACTTCTACGCTGAGATGTACACCCTGCTCATGCGCCTCGTCTGGTTTCCCACGGTGGAGACCGCTTTCTCGCTCGCGGTGGCCACGACGCTCGCCTGGAGCGGCTGGCTCGCCCTTCACCACTCGATTTCGGTGGGCGCGGCCACCACCGTGACCCTCTACGTCGTCCAGATCAATGATCCGCTGGATCGGATCATCTCCTGGCTCGACGAACTCCAGATCGGCCAGACCTCCATGGCGCGGCTCTTCGGCGTGGCCAGTGTGCACGACGACCGTCCCACGCACGGTCCCGCGCCGACGTCGGAGACCATCACTGTCGAGCACGTCTCCTACGCCTATCGCGAAGGCCGCGACGTGCTGCGCGACGTGTCGCTCTCGGTGCGCGCGGGCGAACGCCTCGCGATCGTGGGCCCCTCGGGCGCGGGCAAATCTACTCTAGGCCGCCTGATCGCCGGCATCGACGCGCCGCGGGTTGGCTCGGTACGCGTAGGCGACATCGAGCTAGCGTCGATGCCGCTCGCCGCGCTGCGACGCCACGTCGCGCTGGTAACGCAGGAGCACCACATCTTCATCGGCACGGTTCGTGACAACCTGGCTCTTGCCCAGCCCGACGCCACCGACGAGGACCTCTTGCGCGCTCTCGACGCAGTCGACGCCCTGGAATGGGTCCAAGCGCTGCCCGAGCGTCTGGACACCGAGTTGGGCACCACCGGGCACGCCCTCACCCCAGCCCAGGCCCAGCAACTCGCGCTGGCCCGCCTGGTCCTCGCAGACCCGCACACCTTGGTCCTCGACGAGGCCACCGCTCTGCTCGATCCGCGCGCCGCGCGCCACCTCGAGCGGTCCCTCGCCGCGGTGCTCGCCGGGCGCACCGTGATCGCGATCGCCCACCGCCTACACACCGCTCACGACGCGGATCGAGTGTGCGTCGTTGTCGACGGGCGAATCGCCGAGCTGGGGACCCACGACGAACTCGTGGCCCTCGGCGGTGAATATGCGTCACTCTGGCGCAGCTGGCGTAACGAGGGAGCGCGCGACTCGTAGGCTTTGGACGTGGTAAGACCCCTGCGTGGCGACGAGATCCTGGCCTGCCCGCATCGCGTCGCCTTGTCGAGAGGCGAGCCCTTTGACTTCACGCCCACACCCGCGAGCGCCGAGATCCAACGCCGCCGTCGCGACGCCGAGGCTGTGCGCGACAGTGTGATCGCCGAGATGCTCGACGCCCACGCCGACGCCGCCCGAC
>JAJZSX010000536.1 GCA_021849435.1 Actinomycetes bacterium
GTCGGGTTTGATGATCACCAGCGTTTTATTCACAACGTTCAAATCTAACAGTCTCAACCAAGATGCCGAGATGGCAGGTGGAGTACCTCGCCGCGAACCTCGGCAATGACATAGAGGCTGCCCGTCACCACGATCAAGTCCTCGTCGGTGGAACGTTCGCGGGCGTGCGCCAGCGCCGAGACACTTGAGCCGTGTTCTAACGCGACGCCCCCGTGACGGCGAACCGCCGCTGCCACCGTGGCCACGTCGACCGCGCGCGGCGACTGGGGCGCACAGCAGTGGAACTCCGTGAACCCAGCCGCCACTAATGGCGCGACCATGTCGTCGATATTGCGACCGGTCAGCATGCCGATCACGCAACGACGTTCGCCGTCGACGTGAAAGGCGCCGTCAATCGTGGCGACGAGCGCGGCGATGCCCGCGGGGTTGTGCGCACCATCGATCACCACCATCGGTCGATGTGCGATCACCTCCATTCGCCCAGGCATACGAACCACCGACAGCGTCGCGCGCACGACCTCGTCACCGAGCGCTCGCCCGAGGAACGCCTCGGCCGCGACGATTGCCGTGGTCGCGTTTATCCCCTGGTGAATGCCGTGAAGCGACACCACGATCTCGTCGTAGTTCGCATATGGCGTTCGCAGCGAAAGTAGACGTCCACCAACCGCCAGATCGTTCCGTTCGAGATCGAAACCATCACCAATGAACCACGGCGTCGCACCGAGTTCGTCCACGCGCCGTTGCGCGATCTCCACCACGATCGCGTTGGTCGTCGCAACGATAGCGACGGCGTCGGGTCGAAAGATGCCGACCTTATCCTTCGCGATGTCGCCGATGGTCGGACCGAGCACCGCGGTGTGGTCGAGGTCGACGTTCGTGAGCACCGTGACGTCCCCATCAATGACGTTGGTGGAGTCCCACGTTCCGCCGAGGCCGACTTCGATGACGGCGACGTCCACCCCCTCGTCAGAGAAGTGCAAGAAGGCGGCGACCGTGAGCAACTCGAAGCGCGTCAGTGCTATCCCCGAGACCGACTCAACGTCGGCGAGCCGCCCGAAAAGGTCAGTGAACACGTCGTCGTCAATGGCTTCGCCGTTGACCGCGATGCGCTCGTTCACCGCGTGGAGATCGGGGCTCGTAAAGGTGCCCACGCGCAGACCCGTCGCCCGCAGCAGTTCACTCGTCATCATCGTCGTCGAGCCCTTGCCGTTGGTGCCGGTGATATGGATCGACGGGTAGTCGTGGTGAGGGTCAGCCAACAAGGCCAGCGTCTCGACGATGGGCTGCAGTGTGGGTGGGGACTGCCGGTTCGGCGACACTCGTTCGAAGTCGACGTGGGACTCGAGCCAGCCCAACGCCTGGGCGTACGTTTCAAATCGCACGGTCTAACTCGCGCGACGAGAACGCGTCGCCTTCCGTAGTTCGTAGAGCGGTGGTACGTGCTCGCGCACCGATTCCGCGGTCACCACGCAGCGCACGACATCGGTGCGACCGGGCACGTCGTACATTGTCTCAAGCAACACGCTCTCGAGGATCGAACGCAGGCCACGGGCCCCCGTTCCGCGCTCCAAGGCCAGATCCTCAATCGCGGCGAGCGCGTCGGTCTCGATCACCAGCTCAACGCCATCCATGGCGAGGACCTGACGGAACTGCTTGACCAGTGAGTTCTTGGGCTCGGTCAAGACGTCGATCAGCATGGAGCGGTCGAGTTGCTGAACCGCCCCCACGATGGGGAGACGACCGATGAACTCGGGAATAAGTCCGAACTTCATCAGGTCCTCGGGCAGGGCGTAGCGGAAGAGCTCGATGTCACCCGAACGCTTTGCCTCGATTGGTGAATTGAACCCGATCGACTTCTTGCCGAGTCGCCGCTCGATAATCGACTCGAGGCCAGAGAACGCACCACCACAAATGAACAGGATGTTGGACGTGTCGATCGTGATGAACTCTTGGTGCGGGTGCTTGCGACCACCCTGGGGCGGCACGCTCGCGACCGTTCCCTCGAGGATCTTCAGGAGTGCCTGTTGGACACCCTCACCGGAGACGTCGCGCGTGATCGACGGGTTCTCCGACTTGCGGGCAATCTTGTCGATCTCGTCGATGTAGATGATTCCGCGTTCTGCTCGCTTCACATCGAAGTCCGCGGCTGAAAGCAATTTCAAGAGAATGTTCTCGACATCCTCGCCCACGTAACCGGCTTCGGTGAGTGCGGTCGCGTCGGCGATAGCGAAGGGGACGTTCAGCATTCGCGCCAGTGTTTGCGCGAGGAACGTCTTGCCACAGCCGGTCGGCCCGAGCAGAAGCACGTTGGACTTGGCGACCTCGACGTCGTCGTCGTGGAGCGGACCCGTCTGGATACGCTTGTAGTGGTTGTAGACGGCGACCGAGAGAATCTTCTTCGCTTCGACTTGTCCGATGACGAATTCGTCGAGGAACGTCGAGATCTCTCGCGGCGTGGGCAGCTCGTCGAGGACGAACTCGGGGCGATCACCGAACTCGTCGGCGATGATGTCGTTGCACAGGTCAATGCACTCGTCGCAGATGTAGACGCTCGGACCAGCGATCAACTTCTTGACTTGCTTTTGACCCTTCGCGCAGAAACTGCACTTAATAAGGTCGCTGCCTTCGCCAAACTTTGCCACAAGCA
>JAJZSX010000537.1:0-1070 GCA_021849435.1 Actinomycetes bacterium
GCCGGGTGAACGTGGGCGTCGGCCTGCTCTCCACCGCGGGGGCCTGGAAGGGCGTGAACACGACCAAGCTCCAGGAGTACTTCGTCAGCCAGACCGCGAGCGCGTGGGGACTGAGCGAGGCGACGCAACTCAGTGTGCCCACCGGCGGACGCCTGCCGATGGGACTCGCGCGCGGGCCCCACACGGGCGCCAATACCCTCGTCGTCGGTGACGCCGGCGGCTCGATTAACCCCTTCAACGGCGAGGGCATCGCCTACGGCTACGAGACGGGCCGACTCGCGGCCGGCGTCGTCGCCGAGGCTCTACTCGCCGACGATGCCGGCCACTTAGTCGCCTACGGCGAGCGCCTCGAGGCCGCCTACGGCGAGTACTACAAGGTGGCGCGGGCCTTCGTGCGCCTGATCTCGGAGCCCAAGATCCTCGCCGCCTGCGTGGGAGTCGGCATGCGCATTGAACCGGTGATGCGCGAGGTGCTCGTCGTGATGGCGAACTTGATGCGCAACGATGAGCGCGGCCCGGGCGAGCTCGCCTACCGCGCGCTCGCGCGACTCGCCGACGTCGTGCCCGAGCGCGCGTATGCGATGCTGCTCGGCGAGCACAGCACCGAGGACTAGGTGTGACCTTCACCAAGACCGTGGTGCTCGGCTTCATCGCTGGCGCCACGATCGTGGCCGGCCTGCCGATTGGACGGCTGCAACGGCCGGCCGAGCGGGTGCGCTCGTTGCTCAACGCCGTGGCGATCGGCGTGCTGCTCTTTCTCGTGGTGGACGTCTTCTCCAACGCCTACGCGCCGGTCAAGGACCAGCTCCTGGCGTTGCACGACCACCGGGGCGGCTCGGTCGCCGAGGCGGTCACCGACGTGGTGCTCCTGCTCGGCGGGGCCGCCGTCGGCCTACTCAGCCTCGCGCTCTACCAGCGGTGGTCACGACGCGGCCGCTCGGCGGCGGTCCCCTCGACGCCCACCTCGATGAGCCTCATGATCGCCTCGGGGATCGGGCTGCACAACTTCGGCGAGGGCCTCGCGATCGGCACGGCGTCCCACCTCGGGGCGATCGGTCTCTCGACGGTGC
>JAJZSX010000537.1:1080-2647 GCA_021849435.1 Actinomycetes bacterium
TCGCGCTGCACAACGCGACGGAGGGCTTCGGCATCGTGAGCCCGCTCGTGGGCGCAGCCCACCGGCCCTCGTGGGCCTACCTCGGGCTCATGGCGCTGATCGGCGGTGGTCCGACGACCGTGGGCACGCTCGTGGGCTGGTGGTGGTCATCGCCGACGCTCGCGATCGTCTTCCTCTCCCTCGCCGGCGGTTCGATCATCTTCGTCATCAGTCAGCTGCTCTTCGTGGCCGGGCGCAGTCGGCACCAGACGACCGTCTTCGTCGGGATCATCATCGGGCTGCTCGCGGGCTTCTTCACCGACATCGTCGTCGCCATCGCCGGCGGCTAGGACTGCTACAGGGCGGCCCCGCCGCCCCCGTCGTCGATGCGCGTCTTGATCGTGCCGACCAGTTGGTTCAGCAGGGGCCGACTCGCGCCCCACGACGGCACGATGGCGCTCAAGGTGACCTCGTAGTGCCCGCCGGCGACCACGACCACCACGAGCGAGTAGGCGGTCGACACGCCCGGCAGTGCGACGCGCACGACCCCGCCGCGCGCCCAGCCCTTGGCGTAGGTAACGGGCGTCCAGTTCGTGCCCGCAGGACTCGCGGTCACCTGGCTCGCGTACTCACTGAGCAGGATCGTCGCGTTAGCCGCCACGAAGCAGGCACCGAAGCCCGTCTTGGACATCTCGGCGACGTCGCGTCGCACCATGCCGGTCGTGCGGTAGTACTGGGCGGTCGTGGCGACCTCGGTCTCCTCGGGGATGAGCACGTGGAAGATCGGTGAGCTGATCTGGACGTCGGGCGACTGGCCCGCGGCGCCAAAGATCCGGTCCGTCGTGTTGGTCACCCCGAGGCACCGCTGGAACTGGGACGTGACGACCGGGGCCACGACGTTCACCGTCGTCGGCGTCGTCGTCGTCGAGGTGATCACCTGCCCGGCCGGGGGCACGAGGTAGGACAGGTAGCCCGTGCGCAGCGCCGACCACCCGACGGGCAGGTCGCTCACGGTCAGGTTCGCCTGACGAGCGTCAGCGCTCTCGGCGTCGAGTCCGGAACCGTTGGTGAGCAGGGCGGCGATCACACCGCCCAGTGAGGCGACGAGCACCACGAGGGCGATCACGACCGCGCCGGCGCGTCGTCGATGGCGCGCCACGCTGCCGTCGTGGGCGAGCACCAGGGCGCGCAGCTCTTCGTACTCCTCGAGGCCCCGGCGACGCCACTCGTAGTGGACGCCCCCGACGCTCGCGTGAAAGCGCAGCGTCGAACCGGTGCGAATGAGCGCGAGGTCACTGAGTTCGGACCACGGTGTCTGCCAGGCCACGGGGTAGACGCCCGCCAGCTGGGTCAGTCCGTCGTCGTCGAACAGCAGGGTGACCGGCGCGGTCGGTCCGTGGGGCACGAAGCTCGGGCGCACCGACCAGCCCGGTGAGGTAACGGGTTCCCTCACGTCGCGGCGACGACCCTGGCTGCTTCGCCGGCCGCCTCGACCGCGCGCTCGAGTTCCGCGTCGCCGTGGGCCATGGAGACGAAGAGGATCTCGTAGGCCCCCGGGGCGAGCGCGACGCCGCGATCGAGCATCGCG
>JAJZSX010000538.1 GCA_021849435.1 Actinomycetes bacterium
CGGTCATCTGGAACGCGACCTGTCCCGAACTCTGGCGGCGCACCACCATCTACGTGCGCCGCGAACTCGCGCGACTCTGTGAGATGAACGTGAAAGAACTGGACCGGTCGGTGCAGCTCTCCTTCGCCAAGGTCGCCGAGTTCCAGCGCCGGGGCGTCGTGCACCTGCACGCGATACTGCGCGTCGATCCCCGCGACGAAGGTGATGTACCGCACTTCATCGACGCGTCGCTCCTGACCTCGGCCATTCGCACGGCTGCCTCGAAAGTGTCGGCCCCGCTGCCCCGAGGTTTTTCGGATGCGCCACTCGCAAGTGCCCGGTGGGGTCGACAACTCGACGTGCGCGTGATCAACGCCAGCGAAGTCGATGGTGACGACGCCGACAGTAGTGAGTCCCGACGTAGTTCGCGCGCCGTCGCAAATTACGTCGCCAAGTACTCGACCAAGTCCACCGACGATCTGGGTGAACTCGACCGGCGTCTCACGAGTCTCGACGACCTCGACGCCCGTAACGTGTCGGCGCACTTGGCTCGTCTGGTCACGACGGCGTGGCGGCTCGGCGCACTGAGCCACCTCACTCGCCTGCGCACCTGGGCGCACTCGCTCGGCTTTGGTGGCCACTGGCTCACCAAATCGCGGCGCTACTCGGTGACCTTCAAGTTCCTGCGGGCGGAACGCCAAGCCTGGCAAGTACAGCGTCAACACGGCACCGCACCCAACGAACAGTCAATCAATATTGGCGTGTGGAAGTGGATCGGGGCCGGGTGGCAGACCCTCGGTGATGCCTGGCTCGCGTCGCAGGGCCAGCGGGAAAAGGTGCAGTCGCGAACCGAGGCCCGTGAAGCTCGCTGCATCGAACGAAGATACGAGACTGACCCCTGGGACGAGCAGCCTCGTCACTTCCATGACTTCGAAACAGTAAGCCCATGACACCTCGAAGGAACCCTCGTCCGAATGTCGACTACCCCGGCTCTCGTGGCCCCAGACCTGGCAAGCCCGTGCAGCCCCCTCGACCAACGACCCCGAAGGACAACGACTCGGGTTCGCTGTGTATCAACGCACCCACCTTCGTCGATCTGTCCAACGCTGATGAGATTCGCGCGACAGTCGCGCTCGCGACGCTCCTCGGGTCCGTGCTCCTCCGAACGGCGTTTGGGTCTCGCCCCACCGGTGCCGTGATCAAACCCTCCGATGTCACAGCATCGACGCATGGTTGACTAGCAACGAGGACGTTCACTGTGTTTGAAGTGGTGTCCACTGACACCGATCGAGGAGAGAGCCGTGCGCATCGCCACCTACACCCGGATTTCGACCGACGAGGTCAACCAGCCCTACTCTCTCGGCGCCCAGTCCGAGAAGCTCAGCAACTACGTCGCGAGCCAAGAGGACTGGGAGTTGGTTTCCACCTTCACCGACCAAATGTCAGGAGCGAAGCTCGAACGCCCCGGACTTACCAACGCACTGCGCGCCGCGAAGGCTGGAAAGTTCGATCTCCTGCTCGTCTACCGGGTGGACCGACTCTCGCGCAGCGTGCGCGGACTCGCCGAGATACTGGAGACCCTCGACGGCGAAGGTGTCGGCTTTCGTTCGGCGACTGAACCCTTCGACACCACGTCACCGGCGGGTCGCATGATGGTCCAGATGCTCGGGGTCTTCGCCGAGTTCGAGCGCGCGACGATTATTGACCGCGTGATCGCGGGCATGGACCGCAAGGCGAGCCTCGGTGGCTGGTGCGGCGGCGTCGCCCCCTACGGCTACCGTGCAGTGAAAGGCGAGGGTCGTCTCAGTGTCGACGAGTCCGAGGCACCCCTCGTGCCGGTGCTCTTCGACCTCTACGCCAACCAGCACCTCGGCAGTCACGCCGTCGCCAACTGGCTCAACGCGGCGGGCCTGGTGACCCGCTCGGGCAAACCCTGGTCCTTCAAGTCGGTGCTCACAGTACTGCGCAGTCGGCTTTACCTCGGCCAGGTTCGCTACCGCGACGGGTGGTGTGACGGTAGTCACCCGGCCCTCGTTGACGAGGAGCTCTTTGACGCCGCGCAAGTTATCCTCGACGAGCGCGCAGAAGACACTTCCAAGCGCGCGACCAACGCCTCGGACTACCTGCTCACCGGACTCGTCGTCTGCAACAACTGCGGCCAACGCTTCAGTGGCACGCGCGCGACTGGTCGAAACGAGACCTACCGCTACTACACGTGCGGTTCGCGCCAGCGCTACGGCACCAAGACCTGCAACGCCGACCGGCTACCCGCCGAGGTGCTCGACAGCGCCATTATCGGCTCCTTGCTCGCCGCCTACGAGGACTCGGACCTCTTTCGCGCCGCCGTTGGCCAAGCGCAACTCCAAGCCCGCGACGGTCATTCGCGCCACGACGACGAACTACAAGCCGTCACCAACGAACTCGCCAAAGTCGACGCCAGTGTTGACCGCTACCTGCGAGCCTTCGAGTCGGGCTCCATGCCCGAGGCACTGTGCGGTGAACGAGTGAAGGAACTCGCCACTCGCGCCACGTTCCTTCGAGCCCGCCGCGAAGAACTGAACGAGGAGATGGAACAGGCCGACATCACGTGCGCATCACCCGAGGAACTCGCGACACTGCGAGACCGAGTGAACGAGGCCATCGCCGAAGGCTCACCAGCCGTGGTCAA
>JAJZSX010000539.1 GCA_021849435.1 Actinomycetes bacterium
GGGGTCGACGAGGCGTCGCGCAGCACCATGGACACCACGTTCGCCTCCATCCGCATGGCGTCGATCTACGACCAAATCCAGAGCCTCACTGCCGAGTTGGAACACATCGCCCTCACCAAGGGTCTCGCCCCCATTCGACACGTCAACCGGGCCTTTAACCCGCACTCCAATCCGGAGGTTTTAGATGAGGCAATGAATCAGGCTTCGCGGAGGATTTGACATGAGGCAACGGGGGCCGCTTCGCGGTTTGCGGTCGTTCCGACGAAGTTTCAACACGGCTCAAGACGCTGATGATCGAATTGGATGACAATTCGACTCGCCGTTAGGCGTTGATGAGCGCCGCACGACATGTGCTGAACATCCTTCGGTGTCGTTGGCGCGTTGTCCATCCGGCTGCCGTCACGGATGCGCGAGATGGTGCTCGTCAGAGGACGTCGACGAGACGGAAGAACGCCCCCAGCCATGGGTTGTAGTTCATGATGCGCCATCGAACCTGCCTTCCCGTCGTGACGATCTGGCAAGGGATCTCAATGAAGAGCTGCACGAAGGTGTGAAACTCCATCATGAGCAGGCGGCGGCGCTGCTCATGGTGGCGCTCGGCCCAGCGAGGGCTGATGGGTAGTAACAGGGCACACCAGGCCTTCAGGCTCCAGGCGAGCGTGGCCATGGTCATGTAGGCCCAGTTGGCGTTGAGGGTGTTCACCGGCGCGTGCAGGGCGCGCACGTCGGACTTCAACTGGCTGATGAGGTTCTCCTGGTTGCAACGCTGGCGCGCCTGGTCGACCACCTCGTCGGCGGTCATGGCTTTCTCGTTGGTGACGTAGAAGAAGTAGCGGAACTCCTCGAACAGGACGTTCTCGCCACGCTCGACCGAGATGTTCTTGCGCAGCGCGACCACTCGGTAGTCGCGCGTGCACTTGGTGGGTCGGTAGGAGAACTCGACGACGTCCTCGCCCTTCTGGCGCAGCACCTTGTAGTTGCGTTCGCGCACGACGTCGTCTTTGACGTTGCGAGGGCGAGTGCGCGTCGTGGTGGCGATCTGTTCTTCGGCCCTTCTGACGAGCTCGTGATACATCGCGTCGTCGGCGCCGTCGGCCCGCTCGACGAGGTTGGTTCGCGTGTCGTAGCCAAAGACGAAGCGCACGCCGTCCTCGTCCCAGCGGTCGAACTGCGTGGTGAGCGCGTAGTCGCTGTCCCCGCGCAGGCGCACCGCGTGGAAGCCGGCTCGCCGACAGAGAGCGATCGCGCGGTCGAAGTAGCCGGGGCTGCCCTCGTGACTCGGCCGGTTGGCGCCGAGCAGGCCCAAATACAGGGGTTCTTTGGTGTTGGCGAGGGAGACGAGGAGGCTGGAGTACCCCCAGATCCCGTTATACGAGATGTTCATGCCCTCTTTGGTCTCGGCATCGGTGGGCACGATGGTGGCGTCGGCGTCGATGATCGCCGGACCCTCGAAGAAGGCGTCGGGCTGGGTGGCCCAGACCTTCAGGCGCGACGCATTGATCGCCTCTTGGAGAGCGAGGATCGACGTTTCGTCGAAGCGCCGACAGAAGTCTCCGGCGGTCGTCGGGTCGGGCAGGCTCTTGGTGCCGAGCCCGTTAAGAAACACTGCGTCCCCGCGGCGCAACTCGATGTCCTGGAGACGATGCCCCCCGCACAGGGTGTTGTAGGCGACGTTGAGCACGTGGTCGGACTCGTGGTAGGGCTTGTGCAGCTTGAGCAGGTGCAAAGAAGCGTCGATCGCCTCGGCGAGACCGACCGTCGCAACCAGCTGGGCGACCATGCCCACGCCGCCGTGGGCGGTGCCCCGGGTGCGCTCGGAGAGCTCGTAGGCGATGTTGGCCCGTCCGAGCACCGGCCCGTCGAAGTTGGGCGCCACGGCACGCGCCAGGCGCCGCTCGATCGCGGTCGCCTCGTTGCGAAGTCTGGTGGTTCGCCGGCTCGTGTTCATCGTTGACTCCCCCTGGTTGTCACTATATAGACAGTAGTACTACTGTCTGCTAGGGTGGCGGATACTGTCCAAGGAGAGGAGCGAGATGGCACGCAGCAGCACTGAGCGACTGGCCGAGTACGAGCAGCGCTATCACGAACTGGCGGCCCAACTGCCCACTATCGGCCTGATCCACTCGGGCAGCGTCACTCGCCGCTACACCCACTGCGCGAACCCCGGCTGCAAGTGTCACGCCGAGCCGGCTCAGCCCCACGGCCCCTATTACCAGTGGACCGCCAAGGTCAACGGCAAGACCGTCACGCGCCGGCTCAGCGAGGGCGAGGCAAAGCTCTACCAGGAGTGGATCGCCAACGATCGCCGACTACAACGGCTCATTCAACAGATGCGCGACGTCGCAGCCAAAGCTGCTGCGCTGAAGCTCAAAGAAGCGGCCAACTCATAAGCGGACGCTTCACCTCAACACGCGCTCGCGCACGCGAGCGCCAGCTCGCACTTGTCACCAAAGCCCTTCCGAGCTCGTCCCCGATTCCTCGAACCGAACGTACGCTTGGTTAAGGACTAATGAGGTGGACGTCGCGACGATGGCGACGTTCGCGCGCAGCACGACCGACAAGGGTTGCCCCGCGGCGTCCGCCGGACTGTGCACCGTGGCGACAATCGCCGTACCGGCGAAATTCGCCGCCGGCGACGGCACAGC
>JAJZSX010000540.1 GCA_021849435.1 Actinomycetes bacterium
TTCGACGAGCAAGAGGACGCGAAGATCGTCGCCATGGTCGAGGAGATGCAGGAGAAGGGTTCACTCGCCCTGGCCGCGACCGGCGTGGTGAGTGACGACGGCATCATCGATCCCCGCGACACGCGCACCGTGCTCGGACTGTGCCTTTCCGTGGTGCGAAGCCGACCGATCGAGGGCGCGACGAGTTACGGGGTGTTCCGACTATGACGATGACGAGCGTGCTCGTAGCCAACCGGGGCGAGATCGCGCGACGTGTGATTCGCGGCGCCCGATCGATCGGCCTGCGCACGGTGGCGGTCTACGTCGACGCTGACGTGCGCGCACCCTTCGTCACCGACGCCGACGTCGCGATCCGCCTCGCGACCGGTTACCTTGACGGCGCCGCCGTGATCGAGGCCGCGCGTCAGGCCGGGGCCGACGCGATTCACCCCGGCTACGGCTTCTTGTCCGAGAACGCTGACTTCGCCCGGGCGGTCACGGCCGCCGGCCTCAGGTGGGTGGGACCGCCGCCCGCCGTGATCGAGGCCATGGGTGACAAACTCGCGGCCAAGGACCTCGCCCGGTCATTGCAGGTGCCGGTGCTCGTCTCGAGCGAGGACCCCGCCGACGCCGAGGCCGTCGGCTTTCCACTGCTCGTCAAGGCCGCGGCCGGCGGCGGCGGTAAGGGCATGCGACTGGTCACTTCGATGGACCAACTCGAAGAGTCCGTCGCGGCCGCGCGACGCGAGGCGCTTGGCGGCTTCGGTGACGACCGGGTCTTCCTCGAGCGCTACGTCGGCGCGTCACGTCACATCGAGATCCAGATCCTGGGTGATACCCACGGCAACCTCGTGCACCTGGGTGAACGCGAGTGCTCGATCCAGCGACGCCACCAGAAGCTGGTCGAGGAGTCACCCTCATCTATCGTCGATTCGACGATGCGCGCCGCGATGGGTGAGGCCGCCCTCACACTCGCGCGAGCCATCGGCTACCAGTCCGCCGGCACGGTGGAGTTCCTGGTCGACGACGCGACTCGGGAGTTCTTTTTCCTCGAGGTCAATACGCGCCTCCAGGTCGAGCACCCGGTCACCGAGATGGTGACGGGCGTCGATCTCGTGCGTGAACAGTTACGCATCGCCGACGGCCACCCCCTGAGCGCCCCCGCAGTTTCGACGGCGGCCGGTTGGGCCATCGAGGTTCGACTCTGTGCCGAGGACCCGAACGCCGGCTTCTTGCCGGCGACGGGCACACTCGCGGCCTTCGAACCGGCGAGCGAACCAACGGTGCGCTGGGAGTCCGGCGTCGAGCGGGGGTCGGCCGTCTCGGTCACCTTCGATCCGCTGCTCGCCAAGGTGATCGCCCACGCGCCCACGCGCGAGGAGGCGGCCGGCGTGCTCGCGAGCGCCCTCGAGCGATTGCACCTCGGTGGCGTGACGACGAACCGGGACTTCCTCGCGGCGACGCTGCGCCACCCCGGCTTCCTCGCGGGCGACACCACGACCGACTTCATCGAGCGCCACGCCCCGGCACGCACGCTGGTGCTCACCGAGGACGAGCTGCACGACGCGGCGGTCGCCGCCGCGCTCTGGCTCCAGGGTCGGAACCGACACGAGGCGCCGGTGCTCGCCGCCGTGCCGAGCGGCTGGCGCAACGCCCGCCTGCCCGACCAACGCGTCGAACTGCGTCACGGGGACCAGACCATCGGCGTCGATTACCACGTGCGCCGAGACGGCACGGTAGCCCTCGCGACGGGCTCGGCCCGGGTGGTCGCCTGGACACCCACGTCCATCGACCTCACGGTCAATGACCGGCGCTGGCGCGCGCGCATCACGGCGGTCGCCCACCACCTCTACGTCCAGGTGCCGCGCGGCACCGTCGAGTTCGCGCTGGTGTCGCGCTTCCGAGTGCCCGGCGTGGTCGACGCCGTCGGTGGCCTCCTCGCCCCGATGCCCGGCGTGGTGATCGACCTACGCGCAAGCGTCGGCGAGCACGTGCGCGCTGGCGCGACCCTCGTCGTCTTAGAGGCGATGAAGATGGAGCACCCGATTACCGCCCCGGCCGACGGCGTCGTAACCGCCATCTTCGTTCGCGAGGGCGAGCAGGTAGACGGCGGAGCCGAACTCCTCGACTTCGAACCCGACGAGCCCGCCGAAGACTAGGTCGCCGTGGCCGACCCGATCCGCATCGCCAACTGCTCGGGTTTCTACGGCGATCGCCTGTCGGCGGCGCGCGAGATGGTCGAGGGTGGTCCGATCGACGTCCTCACCGGTGACTGGCTGGCGGAGCTGACGATGCTGATCCTCGCGCGCACCCGCCTGAAGCACGCCGGTGGCGGCTACGCGCGAAGCTTCGTCACCCAGATGGAACAGGTCATGGGCACCTGCCTCGATCGCGGGATCAAGGTCGTCGCCAACGCCGGCGGCCTCGACCCGGACCACTGCGCCGAGGCCGTCGCCGATCTCGCCGACAAGCTCGGCCTCGCGCCACGCATCGCCTACGTGAACGGCGATGACCTCCTCGGCCGTCTCGATGAGCTCAGCGCCAGTGGCTACGGACTCACCCACGCCGAGACGGGCGAACCCCTCGAGTCGAGGTCGCTACTCACCGCGAACGCCTACCTCGGCGCCTTTGGCATCGTGGCCGCACTCGACATGGGAGCCG
>JAJZSX010000541.1 GCA_021849435.1 Actinomycetes bacterium
CGACAAGGACCTCGTCGCGGCGTTGATCGCCCGCGACGTCGACGCCGACGCTTTGCTGCTGCTTACCGACGTGCCCGCGGTGTTGGCGGACTACGGTCTGGCAAGCGAGCACGCCCTGCGCGAGGCGAGCGTGGCCCAGCTACGGGCGATGACTTTCGCCGCCGGGTCCATGGGGCCCAAGGTCGAGGCGATCTGTCGATTCGTAGAGTCGACGGGCAAACACGGAGCGATTGGGACCTTCGACGACGCGCCGGGACTGCTCTCGGGCACCGCCGGCACGACCGTCGTGCCGTGAGGCGGAGTTCGCGTTATTCGGGGCCGTTCGCTCACGGGCGCGGAGCCGGCTGAGGTTAGTGGCCAAGTAGCGGCTTAGGAAAATGTTGGCCTTCCCTCGCGCCCGAATACGTACGCCATCACCCTGGTGAGCAGCGGAAGCTGTCTGGTCGTCCCTTCGAGACTCTCCCGTGACGGTGCATCGTTCAGAGTGTGAACCACTGCGCAACCTTTGGTGGTGCTACGGGAACACTTCAAGCCAGTCCGTCCACCGTCCGCCGAGGCACCGCGGCGGACGCGGTCGTCTTGCGATTGAAGAGAGCAGGTGGCCCTCGAATACTGAAATCCGATTAGCCGCGCGGTGACATCAGGTTCACCAGGTGAGGCATCCTCGAAAGTCAAGCGAACCATCGCCCGCGATGTCTCCTTCACCTCACGACAGGGCTTGGAGCCAGTGGTCGATCGAGCGAGTGACTTCGACATGCAGTTCGGCGCTACGAACTGCGTCGTGGGCGAACATTCCGTGGTCCCCGCCTTCGATCTGGGCAACGTCCCCGCCGATTCTGCGCGCGGTTGTGAGGTCCCACGCCGGATCGAGGGAACCACCGATCAGCAGTTGTCGGCCTGCGTTTCGAGTCATTGCTTCGACGGCGTCAGCCAGATGGAGTCGTACTATTCGGACCGCTACTTGGGGCAGATGGTCGCTCTGCTATCAATGGACGCATCCCGAGCGAGAACCGTGCCGTCTAAGAATTACTGTCGGAAGAGTTCGTTCATGTTCTCGTTCGTGCCACATTGTCCTTGGCGTCGAGCAGTAACAAAGAACGGATGGTGGCAAGTGATGCAATCCTGCGTCGAGTAATGCGGAAGACGAGGGCACGATGACCGGTGCAAGTGACGCACCTGACGTCAACTTCAACGTGAACGATCGCGCGGTCGGCTCCGTCATCGGCGGTGCCGTCGGCGATGCGCTCGGCGCGGGCTATGAGTTTGTCCACGCACCGGAAGCGATGGATGTCACGATGCGCCCCGGAACACTCACTGGTGAGCCGGCCGGCCACTGGACTGACGACACCGCGATGGCGATTGCCATTCTGGAAGTTGCGGCGACGCAGGGAACACTCGCCACCAATCACGCGGCGGTGTCGGTGGGCGATCGCTTTATCGAGTGGTATCGCTCGGGACCGAGCGACATCGGAATCCAGACTAGAGCCGTACTCTCACGGGCCACCTCGGGTGCGGATCTGGCGGCCGTCGCGGCGCGCGAACAGGAGCTCGACCCCGACCGTGCCGGTAACGGCTCACTCATGCGCACCGGTCCGGTCGCCCTGGCTCACCTCGGCGACGAGGAGGACCTCGTGTCAGCGGCGCGGGCGATATCGGCCCTGACGCACCCCAACCCCTATGCGCTTGACGCATGCGTGCTCTGGACGCTCGCCATCGACTACGCCATTCGCACCGGTGAGCTGGTTGGACCCCGAGTTGGTCTGCACGTGATCGAAGCCTCACGGCGTAACCGGTGGGGACAGTGGATTGATGACGCTGAATCACTCGATCCTCGGACCTTCAACCCCAATGGTTACGTCGTCACGGCCCTTCAGGCGTCGTGGTCGGCCATCCACGCCACCCGCGGGAGCCACCATCACTTCGAGTCCGCCCTGCGAGAGGCGGTCGCCATTGGCGATGACACGGACACCGTCGCGGCTATCGCTGGTTCGCTTCTTGGCGCCGCGTACGGCGTGAGTTCAGTCCCCTTCAAGTGGCGCCACGGTCTGGCCGGCTGGCCAGCGCAGTATCGCAACATAGACCTCGTTCGCCTCGCGGTGCGGGCGGCCAACCGCAATCGTACCGACGCCCAGGGCTGGCCCGACGTCTCTTCACTGCGCGATTACTACCAGCGGTTTCGCCCTCCGGGAGCTGCCGTAACCTTCGATGTCGATCCCCGGGTCGTGTTCGGCGACTTTCATTCCCTCGCCGAGATCGACGCCGACTCGTTCATCTCGTTGTGTCGGTTCGGTGTTGACGACCAGCGGAGCATCGACCACGAACTCGTGTGGCTCGTCGGCGATGAGCGGAACGCGAATGTGTCGCGCGTGTTGGCTGATACCGCTGACGCGATTGCAAAATTGAGTGTCCCGGGCCAGCGAGTCTTCGTCCACGGGGTCACGGCCGACAATCGCACGGCGGCCGTCGCGATGACGTGGCTGATGCGTTGGCACGGGCGCAGCTTCGAGCGGGCCTATGCCGAGGTGAAGGCGGCGATTCCGTCCGCTGACCCGCATCCTGGCTTGTTGGAAGGTGCTCGAACTGCACGCGTGCAGGTAGTCTCGTGAGGCGACGACCTCCGGTGGCTTCACGACTTCATCA
>JAJZSX010000542.1 GCA_021849435.1 Actinomycetes bacterium
CGTCCACGAGGAAGTCACGCGCGTAGCCGAGCGCGTCATCGAGGTCGTTCGCCGCGTACTGGCGTACGTCGGGAGCCAGGGCCGAGACGGCGGCGCCGATCCGCGCACCGACGTCACCGGTCGTGATGAGCGTGCTCGTGCGACGACGATCACGCAGTGCCGTGGCGAGGGGGGCGTAGTCCACGCCCCGGTCGTATCCGCCGACGATCAAGGCGACGGCGTCATCGGCGAAGGCGTCGAGCGCCGCGACCGTGGGCAGCGGCGCGGTGGCGAGCCCGTCGTCGACGTAGCGCCAGGTCCGGGCGCCATCACGTTCGGCGTCGATCAGCGTTAGACGTCCCGCCAGGGGCTCGAAGGCCCCGGCGTGCGCCTGCAGGACCTCGAGCACGTCGACGCGAGCCCGGCCCGTGGCGGCCACGACCGCCGCAACGGCGGTCCCCACGTTTTGCGCGTTGTGCGCGCCGATGAGGTGCAGGCGCGATGCGAGTCCCGACTCGTCCTTTGGGGCCACGATGACCTCGCCGCCGAGCTCGCCGAGCCGCGAGGTCAGCTCGGCGGCGTCGGGAACGATGGTGACGTGCTCGCCGGCCGCGCGCGTGAGTGACAGCTTGTCGTGCTGGTACTGGGCGAGGTCGCCGTGCCAGTCGAGGTGGTCGGCTCCGAGTGAGGTAACGACGACGACGGCGGGGGCGACCGTGACGTCCACGCACTGGTAGCTCGAGATCTCGACGACCGACCAGCCGTGGCTCGTGTCGAGCGACGGGTCATAGGGGGGCACACCGATGTTGCCCAGGCGCTGGGAGGGTTCACCGAGACAGTGAAGGAAGAAGTCGACCAGGGCGGTCGTTGTCGACTTGCCCTTGGTGCCGGTGATGCCGATGACGCGCGAGCGGTCCGCGTCGAGGAGCCAGAGGTTCAACGCCGAAGTGACCGGCACGCTCGCCTCGAGGGCGAGGATGTCGGATCGGCGCCGCGCGATGCCCGGGCTCTTTATGACGACGTCGCACGTGGCGAGGGCTTCGAGGCCACCGCGGTCGGTGACGAGGACGCCCGCGTCGGGATCGTCGTCGACGAGCACACAGTCGGCGCCGAGCAGGTGCAGCCGTGATTCGGTCGCGTGGCCCTCGATCCCGTAACCGAAGACGCCGACACGCCGGCCGGCGAGGTCAGCGAAGCCAGTGGGCCGGAACACGGCTCGGTCCTGACCTAGCGAAGGGGTCGGTGGCGTCGCCGGGCGCGCGAAGCGAGGCGAGCGTCTCGGTGACGGCACGCACGTCGCGCCAGTCGTCGCGCTCGGCGACGAGACGCAGCGCCTGGGCGCTCTCGTCGGGGTCGCCCACGCACTCGAAGGGCTTGTGGTCCTCACCGAGTCCGACCAGCGTTCGCAGCTGGTCTTCGCGCGCGGGGTCGGCGAGTGGCTCGCCGGCGAAGATGGCGCGCAGGGCCGCGCGGTCGAGGAATGGGGCGAGCACGAGGTTGATGAAGAGACACTTGTCGCACTCGCCACACCAGGCGGAGGCTCGCTTCGCGGGGTCCTGGGCGAAGGCGCGATTGCAACTGCGAAAGACGTGGTGATAGGCGGTGAGTTCGCTAAAGCGTCGGGCCACCCAGAGCTCACTGCGATCGCGTAGGAAGCTCGCGACGGAAAGCGTCGGGCCAACGGCCTCTGCGACGGCCTCGCCGATGAGCACCTCGGCCGCCCAGGACTTGCTCCACTGGTGGTTCACCTCGCGACCGTGCCACGAGAGGTTGGCGACCGACGCCGACTGTTCGTTGCTCATCACGACGCCGCCTCGACCACTCGCCACCGCGGCGAGCGCGGCGAGCAGGGTGACCATGGCCGTGACGGGTACGTGGCCGCGCAGGAACGACGGGTCACCCGCGAGTAGCGACGGGTCCAGGGACCTCGACGCGCGAACGACGGGGAGGCCCGTGACGGCCGCGGCGGCCTCGAGCGCGTCGAAACGGCCACGGTCGGGGCTCACGACGAAGAGAGTCTGGTCAAGGTCGTCGGCGAGGGTCTCCACGGTGACGATCGAGTCGATGCCCCCACCGAAGGGCGTGAGCACGCGCGTCGGGTCGAGCTCGATCGGCGCGGGTGTGGCGGCCGTCGCGCCGACGATTTCCACGTCACGGAGGTCGAGGGCGTTTCGGTAGGCGTACTCGCCCAGTCCGTCGACGATCGCCGCGCGTAGCAGGGCGAGGGCTCCTGGTCCCACGGGGGCCGCCCCGAGGTCAACCCGTCCCGGAGCCGCGGTCTTGTAGTAGGAGAGTCCCGCGATGAGGTACCACAACGTCGCGACCGCCCGGGTCGACTCACCGGTGAGCTCGCCGGTCCCCTCGAGAGTGACGACCTCGGTGAAGGCCCTCCCGTTGAGGTCGTAGTGCGCGACTAGTCGCGTTGGTTCGACGTCGAGTCCGACGTAGCGGAAGGTGCCGGGGCGTGGCGTCACTGGAGTCCCTCGGGCATGGCGGCATTCATGCTACGACGCGCCACGAGAGCGCTGCGCCCGCAGGGCCGCGCCGCGCGGTCGCTGAAGAACGGGTGACCACCGTCGGTGCTCTGGCTGACCCGCGCCACGTGGTCATCACCGAGGCCCGCCGCGAGCAGCTGGTGCACGACGACACCCGCGACGTCG